>NZ_JBANSP010000009.1:0-237817 GCF_037167145.1 Paenibacillus sp. YIM B09110
CGTTGAACTACCGAATCGTTCCAAAGTAGAACTAGGTGTGTATGACGCATTCCAAAAGGATCCATCGACCACAACTTGGGCAATCGTAAGCTCATTGGGTCCAGAATTAAGTACGAGAACCTCGAATCCTTCATCGGTTAAGATGATTCGCTCTATATTCAGAACCTCAATAGGTGCCGCTTGCTGTTCTTTTACTCCTGTACCCCAAGTAGAAATGACTGTAATCATGCCTGCTAACAGGAGTAGCGGCAGTAGACCTAATATCCAAAGAACCGATCTATTTGTCTTCTTATTAAGTTGTCCAGTCAGCACAACATACCCCTCCATTATTATCCGACTTCAAAAAATCCCATCCATCCGAGTTCCGTGAACTCACTCTGATGTGCATGGAACATGTATTTTCCCGGAGCTGGAAATGTGATTTCAATGATGCCTCTTTCCCCTTGACATTGCATGATTGTATCCGTGAATTGCGGCCTCGCGTCTGGGTCAGCCCCAGTTGCATAATAATGAAAAAAATTCGCGTGCAAATGAAACGAGTTAATCGGGTCAAATTCCGTTAAGTTACTTAAATAGATGCGCACCAGCTCTCCTGTTTTCACTTTTATCGGTCTCGACTGGTAAGCAAATGCGTAGCCATTTACGGTATATACCTCGTTTTCCCCATCTAAATCCAGATCAAAACCATTCATCACCATACTTAACTCTTTAGCAGGTTTTCTTGGTTTCTTAGGATCAATGATAAAGTGGCCAAACAGTCCTTTATGAATATGTCTGGCCAGCGGAGGTACATGGCAGTGATAAGGTTGTAACCCGGCCGGTTTGGCTTCGAATTCATAAACGAATTCTTTTCCTGTCGGAATAGGCTCAAGTCCATCCATATTGGTTGGATGAATACCATGTACATGGATGGAATGGGGGTGCGCAGATCCGTTGCCGAACTTTATTCTCACGATATCTCCTTCCGTACAACGCAATGTTGGACCCGGAATCGTTCCGTTGAATGTCCATCCTGGAAACTTAATCCCCTTCGCTATTTCAACCTCGGCATCCCAAGCTTGGATGTCGTATTCTCTAATGGTCCTTCCTTCAGGAGTTTTACTTACAACGCCATAATCAAAAGAAGTTAACGCCTTAACTGCCGCTTCAAGTCCTGGAGTTGAGTCTATACCCGGATCGTAACCATGCGCCATCCCCTGTTTCATCTGGTCTTTGAGCGTATGATGCAATTCGTCCTTCCCCATTGCGCTAGCGGATTTCCCGAATAATGCACTTGTATTTAAAAAACTGCTCCCCAACACACCTACTAAACCAGCTGCTCCGACTTTTAAAATACTCCTCCTTGAAATTTGTCGATTCGGATCAAGCGCCATATGCAATCCACCTCCATGTTAATATCAGGAAATTATTTTGCCTTAATGCAAAATAATTAATAAAAAAATATATTTTCGCCAAAGGACAAAATGTTTACTCGAGGAAACATTTTCTTTGATTAGAATATATGATAACCTAGGCTCTTTGTAAAGAGTTATTTCATACATCCTGTCCATGCAGTATCGGGCTTTTTATATAGTGACTAGTCTTGGTCGGATTGCAAGCATAAAATGGAAAAGGAAGGTTATAGTTAAACTTATCTATATTCGTTTCGTTCCTAATATTGTTCTACGAGACAAAGTTTAATAGAACGAAACGTCAACTTCGACTGAGCCACCTGTTTGCAAAACGAAAAGCAGCATGACTTCAATGTCAGGCTGCTTTTCGTTGTTAATTCCACATGTATGTATACAATATTTTTGATTGTTTGCTTACTTACTAAAAATTAATTTTTCTGTCCTTGTAATAGTATTCCTTGTCATGATCATTAATTTCTCGCAGTACACGGCAGGGATTTCCAACAGCAACTACATTCGCAGGAATATCTTTAGTTACGATGCTCCCTGCGCCAATAACCGTATTATCACCAATAGTAACGCCTGGAACAATAATAACACCTGCACCAATCCAAACATTCCTGCCTATATGAATGGGTAGATTGAATTGTGTTACATTTTCGCGAAGATCGGGCCTAATGGGATGGCCAGCTGTCGCTACTGTTACATTGGGGCCAAACATAGTGTAATCTCCAACATAAATATGGGTGTCATCAACCATCGTCAGATTAAAGTTAGCATAAATACCACTACCGAAATGTATATGCTTGCCGCCCCAATTTGCATGGAATGGAGGCTCAATGTAGCAGTTATCACCGATTTCAGCAAACATTTCCTTTAATAGTTCTTTACGTTTTTCCCCCTCTGACGGGCGAGTTGCATTAAAATCATATAGTCTCTCAAGGCATTTGCCCTGCTCAACCATTAATTCTTCATCGGTGCAGTTATATAATTCACCAGTATGCATTTTTTCGTATATCGTCGTCATTTTAGCCCTCCTATAAATTCAAAATTCATCTTACTCGTTATACTCATCTCATTCAAGCACAATGAAGAATTTAATACTATTCCACATCCACATCATTTTAGTTTCCCAACATTTACACCTTTAATCCATAATAATTATCTTCCCTTTCCCATCCGATCATCCTTAGAACGGCTGATAATACCAAGTTGGCGGACATGGTCCGGGATTTTCGAACGATCCTATGCTGAATTTCCGGAACCCTACATGGCTCCTCTTCTCTTAAAGTCGAACTGATCCTCTATGCAAAATAAGACTACTTCCTTCTGTAGGAATGTAGTCTTGTTTGTTTCCTATATAACTTCATTGGGGGTCTAAAGGTTGGGCAAGTGTCTGCTATCTAGCACATGTGTTGAATAAGTTACAGGTTTGGGGCAATAACTTCTCCGCTAAAATGGAACTCGGTGATGACCGGATTAGTAAAATTCGTAATCGGTTCAGGCGGGGCATCAAAGCCGACGCCAAAGCCTGACGCTGATTCAGCTGCCGCAGTCAAGAAGTAGTTCGCTGTTGGCCCTGCCGCTCCCGTATCGGCGACGTTAAATGTTGATGTAAAAAAACCTTGTATCTGGGTTGTACCCGTGCCCACCAAATTAATTTCCGTTACGGTACCGCCATCTACAATTGAACCGACTAACGTACCTGTGATTGCCGCATCACGATAAATGCTAAAGCGCATCATTTGGCTTGCAACCGCTAATTGGGGAGCAGGTCCGCTTTCAAACATATAACTCCATCCGATGGTCGCATTAAGCGCGATCCGGCTGCTTCCATTAACCCCGCTCACTGTTACGAATTCACTAGACACTTGTACTTCAGGCCCAATCGTAGCAGGCGCTACCGGTAGGACGACCGACGTGATGACCGGTCCGCCTGCTACCATTGGATTTGGAAGTTCGACAAAGTCGTAAGAGGTCAGCAGCCCGCTCCCTGCCGGACCGGGAACACCTTGAGGACCTACCGGTCCAACAGGGCCAGTACGTCCTCTTGGTCCTCGGCGGACAATGACTTTGACTTTACGTGTGCAGCATTTTTTGGTTAGCACCCTTTTCTTATGGCACGGAGCACAATGCACGATTTACACCTCCGAATTGATTAGACAGCGTTAGGTCCGATAACCTTTCCGCTAAAATGAATTTCACTGACATTGATATTCATAAATTCGTTGATTGCCGTTGGACCACCGTCTTCCAGATCAAAACTAAACCCACTAGACGGACCAGCAGCTGCTGTTAGATAATAGTTTACCGTGCTGCCCGTCAACCCCGAATCTGTGCATGTGAATGAGGCTGTGAATGTCCCCGTGACGAGCGTTGTCGCATCGCCTTCATCGTTGATTTGAGTGACGCTGCCTGCATTTAAGACTTGGCATATGCGCTGTCCCGTCAATGGCGCATCGCGAAATAAACTAAACTGTATCCTTTGTGTTCCAATGGCCACTTCCGGTGCTTGGATTGTAATGAAGGAAAAACTCCATACAACGGTTGCCGTCAAAGCAATTCTGCTGTTTGGTTCTATACCACGAAGCTCCACAAATTGATTGCTAACTTGTACCTCAGGCCCTGTTGTCGCTGGCGCGATTGGCGGTGAAAGCACGACAATGGCAGGGCCACCCGCTGTCATCGGATTGGGGATTTGAACAAAATCATAGTAAGTAAGAAGTCCGGGTCCCGGAACTCCCGGTGGCCCTTGTGGTCCCATTGCTCCTGCAAATCCGCGTCTCCCTCGTGATGGGGCTACTACTTTTATTTGCAAATCGTCACGGCAAGACTTGAAATTCATAATTTGTAATCTTTCATCGCGACTAATAGTCTCGAGAACAATCACTACACCTCCCGATAAAGATGCCTTATCATATGTTATTGCAACTAAGATGTGATAGACAGATAACTAGATTTATAGACGAAGAGCCCCCAATTCCTAGTCGCGGAAGAAGCGGCTCGGTTTTTGAGGGCACATTATAATGAAACCATTACGTATTCTCGATTATCAGAACAAGCGAAGCAGATGCTACTTCGGACCAGTGACTGGAAAGCATTGACGGCATCTGCTTCTTCGAGGTAAAAGCTTTTCTCAATTAAAGCGTTGCTGACAACGCTATCTTCATCGCTTCATCTCCGGCGATTGGCCCGGTTATGCCAAAATGGACATCTTCCATCGTCCAGAACAATTCAGTCATGCTCGGCTGTTCGAATACGAATCCGTCCACTTCGCCCACTTTCGTCTTCGTAAATAGCTCGACCGGATAGGCGGATGCCATGCGGCTAGCCGAGAACGTCACCGTATGTTCGCCCGATGTATACGTAAAGATGATATCTCTAGCTGGTTGATCCGGCAATCCTACCGCTGCCATCTCCGTTAACGTATACCCGTTCGGTACAAAGGACGGCAGCAGCAGGCCTTCTCCGAAAGATGCCTTTGCTTCTTCGATCGAACCAAGCTTCGTTGTCGTTAATTGGCTCAACTCTGAACCGGCGATGCCTCCATTCGTCTGTGGAGGAGACACATTCTCCGTGTTACTATCCACAGGCGCCGGAGCGCTCGGTGTACCTAACATCGGGATGGCCACAACGATTGAGACCGCTGCTGCCAATCCCACCGCCGCTACCTTCCATGATTTCGCAAGTTTCCATTTACGCCCTGCCTTCTCAGCGGCCGCTTCTTGACGAATCTTCCGCTTCAGTTGCTCACTCATCTCCATACTCGAAAATAACATTTCATCAGACTCCTCTCTTAACTTTTGACGCAGTTCATAATCCCTTTCCGTCATGAATGTTTCCCTCCTTACCGATCTCTCGGGCGAGCATTTCTCGCGCCCGATGCAGTCTGTTGCGGACTGTTCCTTCCGGCGTGCTAATGGCTTCTGATATCTCCCGCGTGTTGAGGTCCGCATAGTAATACAAGTACAACGCTTCCTGATACGGTAACGGTAGTTGAAGCACATGCTGCAGCACTTCGCTCTTCTTCAGCCGTTCAAGCGCCTCATCTTCCACGCTGATCGTTCGGCCGAGCGTGAGCTTACCTGGCTCGGTCGGCTGCTCCGTGAACATACGAACGCTCATTTTGTCGCGGCATACGTTGACTGTGATCGTTGTCAGCCACGTCTTGACGGCGCTGTCGCCGCGGAAGGCGTTCCACTTTCGGTACGCGCGCAGGAAAACCTCCTGGCTAATATCCTCGGCAAGATGAGCATCCCCCGTATAAAAAAACGCGGTCCGTATGACAATCGTGCCGAATTGGTTCATGAGTTGCTCCAATGCTTGCGCGGGGTCTTTCGCAAAATCATCCTTATGTCGACTGCCGGTCGGCATTACGTGATCACCACCTTCACCTTATTAGACGGCCCAAGTGCGAAATCCGCTGCACATATAGTCACGGTACGTTAAAAGTTTAATTTGAATTAGTTTGAATTTGCTTTATTCCGCATGCTCATAAAGGGTTGCGCTCTCGATGTAATTAATCATTCTTCTTAAGTCTTTGACTTGCTCCTTACTGATCTCTCCGTTCTCGTACATGCGGCGAATCTCCGATCGTTCCACATCCATCACAATGATCCGCAGCTCCTCTTTCTGTGCTTCTACGGCAGCATTAAATGGTTCAGGACCTTTAAGCTTATCGATTACACGTTTATAGTCGAAAATGACGGTATTATATACGACGTCGCCAACCTCATGCTCCCTCGCTTTTTCTTCCAGTTGCGCCAAAGCTGCATATGAAGCTTTAAGAAGGATTTCTTTCCCCGCTTGACGTTGGGCTATTCGCTCCTTGCCCTTGCCGGCTTTGCGGCGTCTGGCGCTCGAACGTTTCCAGTCCCGTAATTCATTGCGTACGAGTATCCCGAATCGAGATCTATCATTTCGAGACAGAGACTCTTCGCGCAGTTCGAAGGCCTTCACGAAAAATTGGAATAACTCTTCATCCATCTCTCCTAATTCCATGGCCTCCTCCATGTATTTTTTCTCAGCTTTTAATGCCATTAATCGAACTTTTACTATTTTTTGTACAAACTCATTGTTTTCTTTCTCCTTCGAGCTCAATTCAACTTTTGTTTGTTTGAACGACTCTCTAAGCTCGTCCATCAATAGAAATGCAGCAGCTTCATTTTCTTCGTTCATTTCCGTACGAACCTTTTTCATTGCTACAAGCAGCAGCTTACTTTTAGCTATATTTATGTCCAAATGATTAGGCGACTCCCCTTCAGGCGATTCTCCCTTGCTAAGTAGAGGCAAAAACACAGTAGCCGCAATTAAAGTGAATAATATAACGCCTGCAGCCAAGAAGAGTATGAGTGAACGCTCCGGGAACGCATCGCCTCTCTCGATCAGCAACGGAATGGATAACACCCCGGCCATGGTCACAGCTCCACGAACGCCAGTCAAGGTGACCAATAGCGTCATTTTAATCGTAGGCTTAGCCATTTCTTTATCTCTTTTAAAACGATACTCATAATGGGAGAACAAGTAAGACCAGATGAATCGTATTGTCAATATCGCTATCCCGATCGCCAAGACATAACCGACTGCAAGAGTATTATGTATGTTGGGATTCTCGACTGTTGACCGTATAGACGGAGGAATGATCAAGCCGAGCAATAGGAATACCGTTCCGTTCAGGATAAAGGATAACGTGGTCCATATATTTTCCGTTAACACCTGTTCCTCCGCTTGCAAAGGCTCCGCTTTCTCTCTAAGCAATGAGTAAACAATTCCACCTACAACGACTGCAATGACCCCGGAAGCATGGAACCACTCTTCGGCAATGATGTAGATAAGGAATGGCGTCAATAATTGAAGCAGCGAATGCAGCGTAACGTCACTGATCCCTTTTTTGCGCAAGCTATACCGGATCCAAGTCATTAGCAGGCTGAGTACGAGCCCGAGGAAAGCACCCGCGATAAACATATACGTAAAGTCAAATAGGGCTTCTTTCAGTGAAAAATACCCCGTGACAACCGCGGCTACCGCATAATTAAAAGCTACAAGCCCGGAGGCATCGTTGATCAGCGATTCTCCTCTTACGAGATTCAATACGTTTTCCGGAAGATGAATACGCTTAGCGATGCCGTTAACCGCGACCGGGTCTGTCGGTGACAGAATGGCGGCTAAAGCGAAGGCCGCTGCAATCGGAATGTCAGGGATGATCCAATGTATAAAGTAGCCGCCGCCGATCGTTGTAAGCAGAACGAGAATGATCGCATTACCGAAAATCGGAGCACGCATTTTCCACAGTTCATCTCTTGGGAAGTATCTGCCGTCGTTGTACAACAGCGGAGCAACAAAAAGCAGCAAGAACCACTCGGTTTCGATCTCTAGATGGAGTTCCTTAAAAAGGAGAGCAATGCCGACCCCAATAGCAATCTGTGTTAAAGCGGTAGGTATTAAAGGCACATAGTGGCTTATAATGTTCGAAATGATTAAACATACAAGCAGCATTATGATGGTCATCAATAATTCCATTAGGAGTTCCCTCTTCCATATCCAGATAATGTCATTCTTTCGGCGATAACCCTTATTATACTGGCTTTAGACTTTGTTATACGGGTATTGTTCATTTGGCTGGCGGTGCCGAACTATTCATGTCTTCTATATTTAAACGGAATATAAACAAACAAACCTAGCAGCTTTCCTCCATGTTCTTCGCAGCAGCCCAGTTTAGTATGCACACCAGCCGTTCTTTTTCCTAAAGTAGGTAAAAAAAGAAGGCCGACCGTAAAAGGTCAACCTTCTTCATGAGTTACTTGCCGCCTATTTGAGTAATCAATAGGTTATAGAGCAGCTGCGCGGCTTGCGCTCTCGTTGCATTCGCCAACGGAGCGAAGCTGCCATTGCCTACGCCGCTAACGAGTCCGGCTTTGCCCAAAGCCGCTATCGCTTCCTCGGCAAATGCAGCGAATTGCGATTGATCGGTGAATGAAATATTCTGCGTGCGATCCGGCAGCGAAATGGCGAGCACTTCGATCGCCCGGTAGATCATTGCGGCCATCTCTTGCCTCGTTATATCCTTGCCGACACCGAAACTTCCGTCCGCATAGCCGCTTACGATTCCCAAGCTCGCAGCTGTCGCAACCGAATCGGCATACCATTTCGAATCGTCTACATCCGAGAATGGACTTGGACCTGCTGCAGCTGCAAGATCGAACGCCTGAACGAGCATCGTAATAAACTGCTCTCTCGTTACGGTATCCGACGGTGCGAAACGGTCGCCGCCCACGCCGTGCACGATGCCGCGAACGGCAAGGTATTCAACCGCTTCTCGCGCCCATACCGACTTTGTCATATCGTCGAACCATATACTTGCCTCCACCACCGCAATAAGTCCAAGTTTGTCGGTATAGAGAGTAAGGATCTCGGACACTGGATCATAGCTCGATCGTTTGATAGGCGTCCGATCACCCAAAGAGTTAATGAAATAGCCGATAATATGATCTGCATTGACTCCGCTTGGCAGCTTATACGGGATGTTAATCCGCAGCGGTTGCTGCCCTGCCAAGCTCGTAATTGGCTTCCCGCCTGCCGTTAACGAAATTCGATAGATGGAATCGCCAGCCAAGCCCGCCGTGCTTCCCGCGTTTCCTATGGCGTCTGCGCCAACATGTTCAATAATGAGCTCGATCAATTGCCCGTTCGCCTGCTCCAGCAAGCTGTCCAGCGCAATCTGTACGCTCGCAATTCCCGTTACAACCTGCATTGCGGATATTCCGCTTGCAATGGCGCTATTTAAGCTAGCCGGATTAAAGGCTATCGTCAGCGGATTATACCGGCTGCTTGTATTGATTTTCACGATAATCGTATGTTCATTTCCCTCAGATGCCTCGTTAACAACTTGCGACAGATCCGCATCGTTAAGCTGCACGCGGCCTCCGTTTCCTTGTGTCTGTACATCGGTATCGGGAACGATCAGTTCGTTGTTACGAATAATCGTACCGCCACCGCTTCCACCGTTACCCGCCTGCGGCTTTGGCTTGTCGATATTATCGCTTGCCGACAAGTACCCCCAAGTGTAAGCGGTCGGACCCATCGTCTGCTGAACCGTCCATTCCAGCATAGCCGGGTAGAGGAATATATCCAGGAACGATTCGGCTGTCGGCCAGTTGGACAATCCTTTATTACCCGACTCCGCAAAAGTATCGTAATCAAACAATTCCGGATAAGCGAAGTTCGGGCTGCCGATAGGCCAGCCGAATAAAGTATCCAGCTTGAAGGAGCCATAGACCGTAATGCCTGGCGGATTCGCTTGACCCGTCTGTCTGCTCTCCAGATGGAGCGTGTTCTCCGGATGCTCGTAGCCAAGCCCCGTCGTCATCGTCATATTGTCCTGATTCGCTCCAAGACTGAACTGCGTTGACTTCACGATCGCATCGCGATATTTGTTGTCGCCTGTAATATAGTGGGCACGGATGACCGCATCGACATGAGGCGTCGAGAACGGCGAGAGGAAGCCGAGCAACGGTACGCCTTCGTCCCACATCGATGCTCCCCATGTATTGCGATCCATGTATGCCATCGCATGTTCGGCAGATCCATATGATTTGCGCGGGTCTGCGTCGTACCCGATAATGATTTTTTTGTAATCTTTGACGAGCTGGGCGTCCGTCATCGCTTGCGGCAACGTTATATAAGCGAAGATGGCAGTCTGATAGTCATAGAGCCAAGTTGCCCGGTTAACTTTATCGAACAGCTTGCCGGCATTCTCGCTCTTGCCGCTCCTATTCATCGTCTGCTTGAATGCAGTATGATAACGCGCATCCTTGGTCAATCGGTATAGCTCGACTTCCGCAAACGCTTTCTCGCTCACAATCTTCGCCGTATTGTAGTCGTCCCACTCTGCGCTTTGGGAATCCAAGTTCCGCTCGGTATAGGCGTATGCCTGCAAAGCGCTGTTTCTATACAAAGCAGCCAGCTTATCCTTGCCTAGACCTTCAAGCAAATAGGCAGCTCTCGCCGCTGTGCCGGCATAAACATACGACGACCACACATCCGGTCCGTATACCATCAGCATGAGCGAATCTTGCCAGCTTGCTTCTCCCCACGCTGGGTGGTCGGTCGCTTCGATGCCGCCGCGAATGCCGCCCAGCCAGTCCGCATTCTCCGGCTTCCAGTCGCTCTCGTTCACTTGCAGTCTGCGGTAGAAGTCCAGATTCCATAAAGATTCCGCCAGCAAGTCGGGAATGCCGGCAATGTCGGTATCCGTCAGACCTGCATTTTGCATATCTTCTTCTGTATACTGCTTGTAGACAAGCGCGGAATCGGGCAGTTGCATATCAAGCCCGTCATAAGCTCCCGGATTCATGAGCATTAGTTCCATTTGCTGCCTTGTCGTGAACAAATGCTGAATGCGCTTATCCCAATCTCCCGCGTCATAATAGCCGCCCCAGATTGCATCGTCGCGCAGCAAATGTTCCGTACGGGTGGAAATAAGCAGATCGAAGTTGCCGTTCGCATGGCCGGATGCATTAAGTCCGTTACCGGTCTCCACCAAGCCTACCGTGGATTGGTACACTTGAACGCCTTCGTCTGGATGATACGATCTTGGGCGCTTATAGCCGTTCAGATCGATTTCGATCCCGCTCCGGTTGTAATAAAGGCCGTTAACGGATACGCGGAACGCATCCTCCCACACCGTATTCCTTATTTCGAATGGATAGCTTGTGCCAATGCCGTCGATGTGCAGCAAATACGAGCCTTCCCGCTTGAGCTTGGAGAAGTCCAGTTCATACACATTCGTTTTCGACGTATTCTCGTACGGCAAGGAATTCGGACTCATCTCCTCGACTTCGTTGAATGCGCGGATAAGCTTAATGTTCCCGGTGAACACCGATTCTTTGGTCACGGCGTCGATAACGTTAAACGTCTTCTCGTCGTAAGCATGCTCATTTCCCGAGCCAAGCCAGATCGACAGGAAACCGCGCTTCAATCCGTCGCTAGGCTTGAATCCGATGTGGCTGGCATGAATCGCTTCGCTACGATTCGATCGAGAAGAATGCGTGAACGAAATGACGTTGCCGTTGGCCTGGTTTCCGGACAAATACAAGCCGTTGCCAAGCTCGATGTCGTACGTTTGGTTTTCTGATAAATTCTCGCTAAGCTCCAAGAACACCCAATGATCGGTCGTATATCCGTTGTCCGTAACTGCCTTATTGTTTACTTTCTCCTTCCTATACACATGTGCGACTTCCACCTCTTCGCCGCCAGACGTCACGCGGAACGTATCCGGTCGATCAAGCGCGAATCGATTAACGGCTTTGCCTTCCACCCGTTCGGGAATCCACGCCTTCGGATTTACGATTCGTATGGTTCCTACATTCGTCAATACCTCATCGACGAGCCGGTTAAGCTCGAAGCTGTCCGAGCCCGCATAGACGATCTTATCTCCTGCTTGCGCGATATACCGTTTCTCCGGCTGCGAGCCAATCGTTGCATAGATCTCGTTGTTGTCGACGGCCAGCTTGCCTACGAATTGTCCGTCCGCCTTCTTGATCTCGCGATTGTCCCTTGCGATTACCTCGACGTAATCGCCGATGCCGAAGTCATAATCCTGCTGTCCCGTAATGACGACCGTTCCTTCCTGGATGTTGAGGGCTATCATATTCGTATCGACGGCGCCGATTTCCTTCAGGAGCGGGTCCGCTTGCGGAGTCAGTCTTGAATCATTTCGACCGACGATCGTAAGCGCAAGCGGATACGGAGCTTTGTTTTCCCATGTGCCGGCTTTGTCTCTCGCATACGCCCAAATGTCCACGACCCTCGTCTCTGGCAGAGCTTCGGTCTGAATGCTGAAAGCCGCCGACATATCCCACGGTCTTGTGCTTCGCGACAGCTTGACGCCTTGCTCCGTAACGGTATCCAGCGCTACAAATTCGTAATCGTCCGGATTCGCACCGGCAGGCATTACTTTGAACTTGAAGTCCAGCGGCGTTTCCGGCGCCGTGCCTCCCTTGTCCGTACCCGAGACGTCAATGGACCAGCCAACCGTGCCTCCGCCCGGTACGGCATTATCGCCTAATAAGTAAGGGACGGGGTTAAAGGTATAGAAGTAATTGATCGCATACGCCGGGTTCGCCGGCAACGGCACGTCGCCGCCGCCGTCTTCTCCGCCTGGCAGTCCTTCGGCAGGCTCGACCACAATATCGTCGAACAAGGTGGCGCCTACGGCGAAGTTAATGCGGCCGACGGCAATCGTATCGATTCGGCTGACATTGTTCAGGAACGGCAAGCCGGAGCCAAGCTCCTCGCCGTCGAGTTTCACCCCGAATGTCTTCGCCGCCATATTCGCTATAATTTCGATCTTGCGCCATTTGCCGGCCAAGTTGTCTGGATCCCATTTCAATGATACTGCCGCCCCGAAGGTAGCCTCCTCTTCATCGCCGACATTGTATTTAAAGCCGTAATGATTCGCCAGCGACAAGGCGGTTTTGTTCGCTGCACCGTCTCTTAACCGCAACGTCATGCCCCCGCTGCCGTCTCTCGCAGCCGTGTCCTCGAAATACGAGAAGCGGACATGCAAGTTATCCGTCGTTGGCTCGAAGGTACGGCTGATCGTATTCAGCACCGGCGAATAGTCGCTATGGTCTACCTTGAGCGATTGATTCGCCGCACCGTCAATCGGGCTCGATTGCACGAGACCCGTCAAATGCTGGCCTGAGACCGTCCAATCCAGAGGGATCTCTCCAGCCGCATCTTCCTCGAAATCATCCTGCAAAATAGCCCCTGCCGATTCGTTTCCTTCCTCCTCTTCTTCCTCTGATGGAGGAGTCTGCTGACCATCTCCGGGCGTATAGACAATCGCATCGAACGCAAACGGATTCGTGCTGCTCGAAGCGACGATCCGAAGCGTGTGCGTACCCGGTTCAAGCCCGTTCTTCTCGAACAGCACCGAACGGTAACGGTATGCCCAGCCTGTATCGGTGCCGGAGCTGATCGTTGTTCCCTCCGTTTCGTCGTCTACGTACACGACGGCTTCTCCCAGCCAGTTCGCTTCTACGCCCAACAGCTTCACCGACGTTCCTTCGAACGTGAACGACGCTACCGCTCCCGCATTCGTACTCTCATGGAAGCTGCCGCCTACAGCGGCAGCGGTATGTTCGCTCGCCGTAAATTTCCAGTTGTCGTCATAAACGATTCCCGCATAGGGAGAGCTGGCTGATTCGACCGCAATCTGATCGTCAACCGTGATCTCTGTCTCCGCAGAGTTGTATTGCAGCGCGTCAATATTGATATTGGCATCGCCTATAGGCTCGATCTTCAACGTATGATTGCCCGGTTCAAGGCCCATCTTGCTATACACAACCGCTTGGACTTTATCCTCGTCGCTGTGCATGCTGACTGTTTCTTGCAGCACATCGTCGATATATACTCTCGCCGAACCGTTGCCCAAGTAGCTTTGCGGGCTTGTTCTGCCTATCCAGCTGACTGAGGTTCCATTGAACGCAAACGAGGCGTTGCCGGAATCTCCCCAATGCGCCGATCCCCCGTATGCCCCGTAAGCCACCGTGCCCATGCCGATCTCGCTGCCCCATGCCGTTGCCCCGGAGGTATAAATTATCCGCTTGTCCGTATCGTCGACCTGCACGAGGACGGTATTCGGTTCAAGGGCTTGCTCTTCCTCCGCACGGACGCCGTAAGCAGGAATAAGAGCGGATATCATGGCAAATATGCCCGCATATACGCCAAATGTCTTTAATTTTGTTTTCATCGCGACCTCCATTTTCTCTGTTCGAACCTAAGTGTAATCGCTCTCAAAACGACAGCCAAACTTTTCTCTCGCCTCGCTCAACTCCTTCCCGAACTTTGGTAATAGCTTACTACGGTCGCGTTTACCGATGATATACAACACTTTTCATCTGCATAACACATTTTCAATGTATGTTAACGGCAGGCAATTTTCATCGACACTTCATTAGAGACAATAAGCAGAGACCGCCACTCCGTGATGACCGAGAGACCGCCTCTGCCCGCAGCTAGTATTTAATTCGTTTCATACAATCTGGAGGCTGGTACAATTTCCTTCGCTTGCGATGCGCTTGACCACGAAAGCTTCGCCGTTGCTCCTCCCGTTTTCTCGTAGTATTCGACCCATATGCTGTACTTCTGGCCAGCCTGCAGCGAAATCGTGCCGGACCATTCCGTCGGACCTTGATCGATCCACTTATCGACTAGCAGCACGCCGTTCACATACAGAAAGACGCCATCATCGGTATTCGTATAGAAGGTATAGGTTTCCGTATATTTGGATTCGACGTACCCTGCCCATCTGACCTGGAAGTAGTCGGCATTCATAGAAGGGGATGGAGCGCCGGTACCCCAATCGAAATCGACGTTCTCCGTCCGGTTCATGACCCATTGCTCGTAGTTCAATCCGTTCCAGTAATGGGCAAGCAGACCTGTGCCCGTACCCGAGCCTTGGCCGGGACCGCCTCCGCTGCCGCTTGGTTCGCCGTATACGAAGCTGTTGCCCTTATAACCGACGTACACTCTTCCGAAAACGTCCTTGTCTCCGTCGATGGCCGTTACCTGATCGTATAATCCCCGAGCGTAGACAGCGATTTTCTCCCAATTGGCCGCGTTGTCCGTTGACCGCCAAATGCCGTATTGGCCATTCACTTTCCCGGCTAGATAAATCGCGGGATAGCCCCCGGCTGATGCCGCTTTGCCGAATCCGATAGCGCTAGCATCCTTCACGTCCGTTACTTCCTGCCACGTAGAGCCGCCATCCGTCGATCGGTACAACGAGTAGCTCTCTCCGTCGAGCTGTCCGAACGTCAGGAACAGATGCCCCGCCTTGCCGGGAACCGCCTTCAACTGCGCGTTAAACCAGCCAACCGCCCAGCCCTTCGGCAAAGTCGTATTGACCAGCGTCCAGTTCTGCCCGCCATTGGTGCTCCGATAAAGCCCTAAGTTGTTATGGTACAAATAGAACGTATTATTGTTCACGGTGTCGGCCGCAAGCACATGCCTGTTCAAATAATAGGCGAAGTGCGAACCTCCGTTGTAATTGCCGTTCTCGTCCTGATAACCCTCTGTCCCCGGCAAAATAATAGTGTTCCAGCTCTGTCCTCTATTAGTCGTGTAATAAGGAGCTTTGTTGCTCGACGGCAAGTAAACGATATTGTTCGTGTCGTTCGCAGCGACGGCTATGTCGCCAAAACGCATATCGCTTGGAATCGACGGAAAAGCCGTCCAAGTCTGGCCGCCATCCTGCGAATAACCGCTGGCGAACGCCTGCCCGTCGCCTTCGCAGCAGAAACGGTGGTCGGAAATCGAAGCGACGACAAAGGACGGCTGCTGATAGGCGTAATCCAGATCCCAGCCCGAATTAAATCGCGCGGACGGCTCGTGTTCAGCCGGATAAGCATCGATATTGCCATGATAGAAGATCGGCCTATCCCATGTCGCCGTGACCGGCTTTCCTCCTGGCGGCGAAATTACATCGTTAGCTACCATCTCTTCGATGCCGGCGCTGAGCGACGTCCATGTTATGTCGCTGTCGTTAATGTCTGTCGTCGTCCATACGCCGATGCCTTGCGCGAACCAAAGCTTATTCGCTGCAACCGGATCAAACACCACGTTGCCTACAGACATCCAATTCTCGTCCGTCCAAGCGAGCCACGGCACATCCGATGCCGTTCTGCTCTTGGTCAGCGTTGTCCATTGCGCGCCGCCGTTCGTCGTACGATAAGGTGCTCCGCCGCCGGTGAAGGCAAGAATGAGATTGGGATTGGAAGGCGATACGGCGATATTGAATACTTCGGCCTGCGGCGATATATTCGACCACGAGCCTCCGGCGTATTTCCACACGCCGCCCGTGACGACATACAGCGCGCCGCCGCGAACCTCCATATCGACGAAGTAGCCGGAATCGCCAAGACCCGATCCCGTAACCTTGTACCAGCTCGTACCGCCATCGTCCGTACGAAAGATGCCTTTGTTATAGACGGCCGCGTACGCGTTCTTCGTCCTTGTTACGCCGTCCGTCGAGACCGTGCCGCCGCTCGGATCAAAAACGACGCTTGTGACGCCCTGCGACGATTCGCCGCTGCTCGTGACCGAGGATGCGACGGACCAATTCGAGCCTCCGTTCCTAGTCATATACAAGCCGCTGCCCATCGTGCCGTAATAAACGACATTGGCGTTGGCCGGATCGACGGCAAGCCGCTCTCCGGTCGTGCGGCCATCGCCGTTTGCGTTGCCCGATATGCCGGATACATTCGTTTTAGTCCAGCCAGCGCCTTTATTGCTGCTCTTGTAAACGCTGTCATGATAAGCCATATAGACTAGATTCTCGTTGCCGGGCGCAGAGACGATGCTGATGACGCCGGCCATCTGACCCGGTTGCTCATCCGGCATGCTGTCTGCCGTCACGACTTGCTGCCATTCCGTCTTGCCGTCGTTAAGCCGATAAGCGCCGCCGACATCGGTTCTCGCATATACGACGTTGCCATTCGGATGCACGTCAATACCCGTAACAAAGCCTCCGGCTCCCGTTTTAAGCGGCTTCCAATCGTACGTTGACGTAATATCCGTAGTTAAAGCCGACACCTGCTGCTGCGGAAATGCGAATAAAAAACTTTGAAGCACTAACAAAGCCGCTGACGCTTGCAATAAACGTTTACGAATCATCATTTTTTGCCTCCGTTTCGATTTGCTAATGGATGCCTGCACATGATGTTCGACGATATGCTTTTCTTATCGAGCTGCTCTCTCCTCTCGTTGAATTTCAATCAACCCTTTTTCTCGTCTGCCTTAACCCGGTTGCTCAGTACCTACAGTAGCACAAGCATTGTCCGCTCTATATACAACACTTTTCATTTGCATAACACATATCTGATTTGTCAGGTGCTGGCGCGCTCGCGGTATTCCTGCGGCGTCATTCCGAAATGCTTTTTGAACAATTTAATGAAGTAATGAGTGGTCAGATACCCGAGCCGGGCGGCGATTTCATAAATTTTGTCGTCGTTTTCCTTGAGCAGGCGCGATGCCAACTCCATCCGGTAGTTGACGATGTACTCGCTTATGCCGATTCCTGTCTCCAGCTTATAAATCTTTGATATATAAGCGGGATGCAAGCCGAGATGATCGGTCAGCAATTGCAGCGAAATATCTTGATCGAGGTTCGACTGAATATAACGGTGAATTTTGTCCACTAGCTTAAGGCGCGAATTTCTGGCTTCGTCCTTGCTGCTTGCTTTCAACTGTCGAACAACCTCGTAAGCCCATTTGCGCAAAGCTCCAAGCTGGAGCGCTAGCGAATCATCGGCCGTCCTTCCCGAATTTACGCCTACCAGCTCGCTGAGCTGCTCCCCATTCTTATGCGCGTAATAATAGAACGAACTGTGCAGCACGCAATACACCTCATGCCCATACTCCTGCGACCACGTCCATTTTGCCTCCAGCTCGGCGAATATATCGTCCAGCCGCTCCGATACGGCGGTCCACTGCCCCGTCTCCAACAAGTGATTGAGGAGCGGCGGCCGGTACAGCGCCTCGAGCGGTCCTCTCACATTAGTAGAAATAATCTTTTCGTTTTTCCCATCGAATCCCAATCGATGAAAATCAGCTGCAACCTGAAGCGAAAACAGCCCCGACTGGATGATTGGCACTCTTCCTCTTTCGTTATTCACTGATATTACTTCCTCCCTTGATTTAATGACTTTCTAGAAGCAGAAAGAGACGCAAACTCGTTTGCGCCTCTTTCCGATTTAACAGCAGTTCCTACATCACTTTATTTCCGTTTGTCTACTTCAGCTTGGACCTCTTGCACAATCGTGTCGCCGCCTTGTTCCTTCCATTGCTTGACGAAGTCGTCAAAGGAGTCGATCGGCTGCGCCCCCAGAATAATCTTCAGATAGGCTTGCTTCTGCAGCGTCTGCAGGTCTGTCCAAGATTTGATCATCGTTGCCGTTTGCCCGCCGTACACGTTAGGGACGACAACGCTGTTGCTCTCGTTATCCGTCACGACTCTCATCGCGACATTGTATGCAAGATAACCGATGCGATTCGAAATCGCCGCGTTCAAATCATCCTTCGAAGGGTTGTTCTTCAAAATATTTTCCAATGGATTATTCATCTCGGCTTCGATTTGCTCCAGTCCGGACACTTCGGTCGTTCCCAGAATGCTCTTGTCCGCTTTGCCGGCAAGAATGTCATTGTATTTCTTCTGCTGCTTGTAAATCAGCGCCGGATCGATCACGCCTAGGTCAACATATTGCGCATGGCTTGCGACAGATACGGTACCGGCCGTTTGATACTTCTCGTAGACCGGTGCCAACTCTTCGATTGTCTTATCGCCGAACTCCGTCGACAAGTTAATTAATTGAATAAGCAGTTCCGGATGCTCGAAGCCTTTCTTCACAACCAGGTAACCGCCGGGGCTCGGGTTGGAGCCGATATTCAGCTTGCCTTCGTCGCTAAGCAGCGGATACGCTTTCCAATCCGCGTTCGGATTGTTGTAGATCGTGTTGCCAAGCGGATAATACGGCGCATACCATGCTTCGAAAACGATGCCTGCGCGGCCGGAGCTCGCATCCTCGGTCGTTTTGCCGCCGTCCTTGAGTCCATACTCCTTGTCAAGCGAACCTTCCTTATACATATCGCGCAAAATAGCAAGCGCTTCCTTCGCTTCCGGCTGGATTCCGCCGTATTTCACCGTGCCGTCCTCATTCTGCATCCAGGTTGCCGGGAACGCATTTTGCGACCAGTAAATCGAATCGAGCGTGTGAAGGTCGAATGACGGGCTGAACATACTGTTGCTTTGCGCTACTAGACCTAGCGTATCCTTCTTCCCGTTGCCGTCCGGATCATCGTTCGTGAACGCCAGCGACATCGCGCGAATATCGTCGATCGTCTTCGGTTCCGGCAGGTTTAGCTTTTTGCGCCAATCTTCGCGAACCCATACGAGCATCGGCTGCTCCTTCTCCATGCCGTATGGAATCGCCATCATTTTACCGCCGAAGTAAACGGTATCGAACGCATAAGGATTTTCCGCATAACGGTCCTTCACTTTCTGCGAAGCGTATTTTTCGAAATAAGGCGTCAAATCCTCAATCATATCGCCCTCTACCAGCGTATTCAACATGCTGACGATGCTTTGACCCTCCAGCGAGAACAGATCGGGGATGCGGTTGCTCGCAATATCGAGCGACAGCTTCTTCGCATATTGATCGCCGTCCGACGGCGCCGTCCACGACAGCTTTCCTTTTACGTTAAGCGTCTTCTCTACATAATCTTGAAAGCTGTTTTTCTCATACGATTCACCTTCGGGAAACTTAGGGTCTTGGCTAATGCTGCGTACCGCCGTATACTCCACCGTCTCCTTATAAGCCGCCATCGGATCAAGCGCTTGCTCGGCACCTGCGGTTGCGGTTGGTTTCGAGCCATTGTTGGTGACGCTTTCATTATTGCCATTAGTAGAACATGCGGCTACCGAAAACAACAGACAACTGGCTAGAACGACTGGAATCACTTTTTTGCTGCTCTTCATCTTTCTTTTCCCCCTTGGAATCATGATCTTCTGACAATTCCATTGTATCAAGGCGCAGCGGAACCAATGTCAGACGAACGGACGCCGCTTGGTAGACAATAGGTTGAACTTGCATTTACTTTGTAAGCATTTTCATTCATTATTCGCCCTTCATTCGCTCATATTTCCATCCGCTTCGCTTCTTTTTCCCACTACTATTATCTACTAACTATAATCGTACTTTTCACAAAGGAAAAGAGAGGATGCGCGCATCCTCTCTTCATCATAACCGATTAAACTCATAGCAAGCCGCGTACAAAAGCCAAACTCTCTCGTATATCCTCCGCAGGATCATGATCGTACGGCTCATGCTCAATCGTTAGATAACCCTGATAGCCTATTTCCTCCAACTTACGCAGCACGCCTTCAATGGGAACGATGCCTTGCCCTAAAGCGCAGGAATCATGTCCTCCGACATACAGCACATCCTTCAAATGAACATGTACGATGGAATCCTTCAGCTCCTGTAAGGCCCTGATCGGATCATACCCCTGCGTAGCGAACCATCCCGTATCCAGGGTAGCGCCGATTCGGGGCCGGCAGCTGTTGAATTGGTTAATGACCTCTTGGGCATTCTTTTCCGAGTGATTCTCTATGCCGTATTGAATGTCGTATTGCCCGCATAATTCATAGATCGCCGCGGCATTCGATGGATGGAAGCTATTCGCCAGCACAGGTGCGCCTAGCGCCTTCGCCGTTTCAAATGCACGCTTCATATCTTCAATAGGCATATACGGAATATGGAACGATGCCGTATAGGACACGACTTCCATCTTGTAGCTTCTTAATAATCGGTTCGCTGCATCAAGCATCTCAGCCGTTGCCGTAAAAGGATCTAAATGTGCAACCCATAACTCTATAGCGTCAAAATCCAACTCTTTAATTCGTTCCAGCAATCGTTCGAATTCGGAAGCAAACCCGGCGTTACCGAATTTCCGGGAAGTCGCAGCTTGATAAACGCCCCATTCAAGTCCCGGCTTATAGTCTAACGCCTCCGCGACATAATTGGCGGTCATGAATGCCACTTTCATTGATCCATCTCCTTTTCAGCGATTATGACTTCGATTATTCTTTGACAGACCCCATCATAATACCATGTATGAAGTAACGTTGCAGGAACGGATAAATTGCAACGATCGGCACCAGCGAGAGGACAATCTTGGCCGCATTTAGCGTTTTGTTCGATACGAGGCTCGCCTCGATGAACTCCTGGCTCGTCATGCGCGTCGGGTCGATCTTAATGAAGATCGATTGCAAATACGTTTGCAGCGGCATCATCTCCGGATCGCGTATGAACAGAAGACCGTGCAAATACTCATTCCATGTTGCAACAATGACGAACAAGGATACCGTTGCCAGAACGGGCAGCGACAACGGCAGGAAAATGCGGAACAGCAGCTGCCACGGGTTGGCCCCATCCATATGCGCCGACTCCTCGACCTCCTTCGGAATGCTCCGGAAGAAGTTGATGACAAGAATCGTATTGAACACGTTGACGACCGACGGCAGCACAAGAGCCGACATTTTGTCGAACAACCCCATGTTGTTGACGACCATATAGAACGGTACGAGTCCGCCGCTGAACAGCATGCAGAAGATGAGCAGCCACATGAACGGGTTGCGAAGCACGAACTGCTTCGTATCGCGCGAAAGCGGGAAAGCCAGCAGCACCGTTACGAGAAAGCTTAATCCCGTCGTATACACGACGCGTTGCACGGATACCCATGCCGACTTGAAGAACTGACCGTCGTCGAATATCGTTTTGTACGACTGCAGCGTAATTTCGGAAGGAAGCAACGATACAAGTCCTGCCTCCGCCTTCGCCTGCGCGCTGAGCGAGACGGACAACGTATGCAGAAGCGGTGAAACCGACAGCACCATAATAACGATCATCATAAACCAAACCGTATAATCAAACGCCGTATTTTTCTTTCGAATTGAGGCGGTCATGAATTGTCCCTCCCTCTAGAAGATGCGATAGCCTGCGAACTTAGAAGCCAGCTTGTAGGCTGTAACGATTAACAATAAACTGATCACTGATTTGAACAAACCGACCGCCGTACCCATCTCGTAATTGACTTGCTCGAAGCCGACGCGATAGACGTACGTATCGATAATGTCGCCCGTCGGTTCTACGACCGGGTTGTATAGATTGAAGATTTGGTCGAATCCGGCGTTAAGCACGCTCTGCAAGCTCAGCGTAGCAAGCAGGATGACGGTCGTCTGTATGCCCGGCAGACTAATGTATCTGATCTTCTGCATCCGGGTTGCGCCGTCGATATCGGCAGCTTCGTAAAGCGATGGATTGATGTTTGTAAGCGCAGCTAAATAAACGATAGCCGAGAAGCCGAACTCCTTCCATACATCCGTGCCCACGACGATTGGACGGAACCAGAAGTTGCTGCCGAGAAACAGGATCGGATCCTGCACGCCAAGCTTCATCAGAAGCACGTTCACGAGTCCGTTGGAAGCCAAAATATCTTTAATGATGCCGGCTACGATAACCCAAGAGAGGAAATGCGGCAAATAGACGATCGTTTGCACAAATCGTTTGAAAAACATGTTTTTGACTTCGTTCAGGAACAAGGCGAATACGACGGGAACAATGAGTCCCGCTATAATTTTGGAAACAGAAATAATGAGCGTATTGCGGATCGCCTGCCAGCTTGCGGCATTATGGAACATGTAAGAAAAGTTCTCGAAGCCTACGTAAGGAGAATGCCACATTCCTTTCCCAGGGTTGAAGTTCTGAAACGCCATGACAACGCCGAACATCGGCACGATGCTGAACATCGCCAGCAGCGCGATTCCGGGAATCAACATGGCCAAGTAATGATAATTGCCGCTGTGGAATTTCCCTCTCATGAAGACACCTCGTTTCTTGTACATTGTTATATTTTTAGTAAAGGGCGCCAACCATGTTCGCGCCCTTCCCCGTACGTTCTATGATTTGCGTTTATCCATCTCAGCCTGGATTTCCTGCGTAACCGCGTCGCCGCCTTGCGCTTGCCATTGCTTCACGAATTCATCGAAGGAATCAAGCGGCTGTGAGCCTAAAATGATTTTCAAGTACGTTTGCTTCTGAAGCGTCTGCAGATCCGTCCACGATTTAATCATCGTTGCGGTCTGTCCGCCGAACACGTTAGGCGTAACGACGATATTGCTTTCATTCTCGGTAACGACCTTCATTGCATTATTGTAAGCGAGGTAGCCGATGCGATTGCCGATTGCCGCGTTCAAATCGTCTTGCGATGGAATTCTCTTCAGCACATTCTCCAGCGGGTTGCTAAGCTCTGCTTGTATCTGTTCCAAGCTAGCCACTTCATTAGCCAGCAATATGCTCTTATCGGCTTTGCCTGCCAATATATCGTTGTATTTCTTTTGTTGGTTATAAATAATGGCCGGATCGATAACGGCAAGGTCGACATATTGCGGATGCTGCGCGACGGAAACCGTGCCTGCGGTTTGGTATTTGTCATACGCCGGCTGCAGCTCGGCAATCGTCTTGTCGGACATTTCCGTCGAAAGGTTAATGAGCTTAATTAGCAGTTCGGGATGCTCGAAGCCTTTCTTAACGACCATATAGCCGCCCGGACTCGGATTCGATCCCACGTTCAGTTTTCCGTCGCCGCTTAGCAGCGGATAAGCTTTCCAGTCGGCGTTCGGATTGTTGTAAAGCGTGTTGCCGAGCGGATAGTAAGGCGCGTACCAAGCCTCGAATACGATGCCCGCTCGACCGGAGCTTGCGTCCTCCGTCGTTTTGCCGCCATCCTTAAGACCGTACTCCTTGTCCAGCGACCCTTCCTTATACATGTCGCGCAGGATGCCAAGCGTCGTCTTCACTTCCGGCTGGATGCCGCCGTATTTCACTTGGCCGTCTTCGCCTTGCATCCATGTCGCCGGAAACGCGTTCTGCGACCAATAGATCGAATCGAGCGTGTGCAGATCGAATGCAGGGCTGAACATGCTGTTGCTTTGGGCAACGAGACCTAACGTATCCTTCTTGCCGTTGCCGTCCGGATCGTTGTTCGTGAACGCCAGCGACATCGCGCGAATATCGTCGATCGTCTTCGGCTCAGGCAAGTTCAGTTTCTTGCGCCAGTCTTCCCGCACCCATACGAGCATCGGCTGTTCTTTCTCCATGCCGAACGGAATGGCCATCATTTTGCCGCCATAGTTCACGGTATCGAAAGCATACGGATTAGCCGCGTAACGATCCTTCACTTTCTGTGAAGCGTATTTTTCGAAGTAAGGAGTCAGATCCTCGATCATATCGCCTTCTACGAGCGTATTAAGCATACTTACAATGCTTTGTCCCTCAAGAGCGAACATATCGGCAATTCGATTGCTTGCAATATCGAGCGACAGCTTCTTCGCGTATTGATCGCCGTCCGACGGCGAAGTCCATAACAGCTTGCCTTTAACGTTAAGCGTCTGCTCTACGTAATCCTGGAAGCTGTTCTTCTCGTACGTTTCATCGGCCGGAAGCTTCGGCGTTTGGTTAATGCTGCGAACGGCTGTATATTCAACCGTCTCCTTGTAAGGCGCCATAGGATCGGCGTTCGTATCCACGACCGCGCTTCCGTTATTGTCCGACCCTCCCGACTCGTTGTTCGCTCTCGGACTGTTCGAGCAAGCCGCAAAACTGATGGCCATGCTGCAGGCTAGAACGACTGACCATAATTTTCGCTGTTTCAACATGCTTAAGCCCCTTTCTAGGTTGTGTTTGCTATCCTTCTCCTAGTATAACGATGCAAACGGATTGTCCCGTCAGAGTATCGGGCGTACCGCGGTAGACAAAAGATTGCAGTTATACGGGGCATAAAATGCTTATCGCTCAATATTCCTACTTCGTTCACTCATATTTCTATCTATGTGGGCGAATTGCGGTTCAATTCGCGATACTCCTTCGGAAGCATCTGGCGATGCTGCTTGAATACTTTGCTGAAATACTTCTCGTCCTGAAAGCCTGCCTGCTCGGCAACCGAATAAATATAGTCGTTCGTGCCGATCAATAGCTCCTCGGCTTTTCGTATGCGCACCTCGGTTAACAGCTCGTGGAAAGACATGCCGACGATCGGGCGGAAGCATTGTCCGAAGTAACTGCGGCTAAGCGCCACCCGCTGGGCGACGTTTTCTTGGTTCAAGTTCTCCGACAGTTCGTTCTCGATCAGTAAAATAGCCTTGTAAATGCCGATTGACGTTTCTTCCGGGAACTCGCGCTGCTGCAAGTAAGCTCTGAGTTCCGTAAGCGCCGACAGCAGCTCATGCCAGCAGGTTGCCTCTTCGGACCGTGCATGCGGATGAACGCGAATCCATTGAGGCGCTGCCTTCATATTCGACATGGCCTTCAGAAACTGGACGACCATTCGGCTGACCAGCGCGGAAGAAGGCCTCGATTCTTCGACAAGCTGCGTCCAAGTATGGAACAAGCCTGCATCGTAGATCCAGTGCAGCGAATGGAACATGCGGCCGATCTTGTCCATCGCAGCCTGTTCCTTTTCCTTCGACGCCTTGCTCGTTGCCGACGCGTTAACCGTATGCCATATGACAGGCGAAGGATGATCGGCACGGTAAGCATAAAATACCTGCTCCTTGATCGGCATGATCCATTCCTTAGAAGGATAACTTCCCTTCGCATCATTCGATTCGCACACGACAGGAATCCAATCCTCGTAATAACGCTCGCTCTCCCACACTTTATGAAGCTGCTGCCAAGTGGACAGCCCATGCTCCGTCAAGCGGAAGCAGCCTTGATCCATCGGAATGCATACAGGCTTTAAGGACGACGACCATCGCAACTGCTCTGGATGTTTGTTCGCCGCAGCGGGAACGAGCACCAATTCGAGTATGTGCTGCTCCTTCTCTTCTATGATCGGTTGCAGTCGTCGCTTGGAAGCTTCATTGATCCGCTTCTCAATTCGATCAAGAGCTTCCTCCATCTTGCCCTCTTCGATCTGCGTCTTCACCAAGTAATCGATCGCGCCGTATTGCATGGCCTCAATGGCGAATTGAAAGTCCTGATGGCAAGTAAGAACGACGATCCAAATGTCGGGGTACCGCTGCTGAACTTCCTTCATCAGCTCAAAGCCCGACATTTGAGGCATTGTGAGATCCGTTATTAGGACATCGATGGGTTGCGATTCCAATTGCTTCAACGCTTTGATGCCATTCTCCGCCTCGCCTACGATTTCGAAGCCATGCTCCATCCAAGGCACGGTCAATATAAGACCTTTGCGTACAAAATGCTCGTCATCTACAATTAACGTTCTCATTCGAGCGCCTCCTTGTTCATGATAGGCAGACGAATGCGCATCAATGTTCCTTTGCCTAATTGGCTAACAATTTCAATCGCATACTGCTCGCCGAAGTATTCGCGAATCGTATGATTGACGAAGTTAAGCCCGATGCCCATCCCGCTCTTTCGTTGCTCGCTGCCTGCTTGCAGCAGCGAATGGATCGTCGCCTCGTCCATCCCCTGCCCGTTATCTTCAACTTCAATGACGAAAAATCGTTCGGAGTCTTTCGTTACGCGAACCATAATCTGCCCATCGTCCTCGATAAGGCCATGATACATCGCGTTCTCCACGAGCGGCTGGATCAGGAAGCGGACGATCGTCAATTGCTCCGCGTCTTCGCTTATTTCGAAGTTCACCCTAAAGTGATGGTTATACCTGATCTTCTGCAGCGCGACATAATCCTTAAGCGCGGCGATCTCCTCCTGCACTTGGACAATCTCTCCTTCTTTGCCCAAATTGTAATGAAGGATTCGCGAGAAGATGGAGACGAGATTAACGATCTCCTCTTGCTTATGCATGCGCGCGATCCACTGAATCGTATTCAGCGTGTTATGAATGAAGTGAGGGTTGATCTGATATTTCAGCTTCTGAACCTCGAGCTTCCGCTTATTTTTCTCCTTCTCCTCGACCTCGACGATCAAGTCGCGGATTCGCGTGCGCATCAGATAGAAGCGATCGACGACCTCGTCGAACTCCTTAATGTCCATCGGAACGTAAGGCCGGTCGAAATGCAAATCCGTCGTCATCTTGATTTCCAGTTTCAACAGACTCAATTTCTGGTAGATGAATCGCCACATTCTCCACGCGAGCAGCAGGCTGACAGCCAACGATGCGATCGCGATGAACAGATACCGGGTCGACCATGAAATAATTTCGTTGTTCAAGTCGCTTTTGTCCACGACGGCGACAATCGACCATTTGCCTTCCCCCTGCTCGGCGAACAGCTTTCTTCCGTGATCGTCGATAACCTGGCTCTTCGCATCCGACAGCTTCAGACGCGAATTCAAAGGGTAAGTCTCCTCGATATCGCTATATAATATCGTATTATTTGGATCCAATATCAAATAACTGACACCGAACCCGAAGGCATCCTCCGGAAACAAATCTTCGATGACCTTGAAGTTGGTTTCGATATAGACGTAAGTCTTAGGCAAATTCTTGTTGCCCGTCATCTCCTGCACGATGGAGAACACGGTACTGTCGCTATATTGATAAATGCTTGGGTGCGGCGCTTGGTACTGCGTCAGCGGATCCGAGAATAACGCCGGGTACTGCATCGGGTCGACGTCTTTGTTGAGCAGCATCGTTTCGAATAAGGTCATATTTTGTTCCGGAATGAAATAATACATCGCTCCGAGTCCTTGATTCGCGTAGCTGATTAACGTTAGCCTAGATTGAATGTCGCTCTGTATCTCGTATTTCAGGTTGTTTGGAATTGTCGGATTCATGTACTGCTCAAGCCGCTTGCCGATATCGCCATCGAGCGTCAGCTGCCTGGAAGCATAACCGAGATTGTCGAGCGAAGACTGCATCGTATGCTCGATTTCCTTCATTCGGCTCTGAACGCCCTTCTCGATGTTGTTCTGGAGAATGGAGTAAATCGAGTAGAAGGAAATACTGCCGATTAATACGATCGGAATGAGGAGATTGGCAATCATGACGCTCACCAGTCTGTACATCAGCGTGTTTGTTTGTACGACTTTTTTTAACCAATCGAGCATGATGACTCCCCTTTGCCGCAGCTTCTGCATGATAATGCCTGGCCAGCCTCGAATGTAATAAAAAGAATGCCTCGAGCCTATATGAACCCTATATTGCTTCGGCGCACATAATCAGGAGACATCCTTTGCGCAAACGCGCATTACTTTAAATATCGGCCGCCGAGCAGCAAAAATATACTGGACGTCCACACGATTCCTAGATCTCGAAGCGGTCTTCCGGATTGCGCATGGAAGTTCTCCGCCATACCGCTGCGATCGACAAGGTCGCAGAACCTTATAGCCAATTGTTGTGCAAAGTCATGCTCGCCGAGTTCGCTCAGTGCGTGTGACAATAAGAACATCGGCGGCGCCCAGATCGGTCCGCGCCAGTAGCCGTCCTCCTCGAACAGCTTGCTGTCGAGACGCTCGCTCGCCAGTCCGTTCGGCGTCAGGAACAGCCCTTCTGTCTTAAGCTCTTTTATCATAATCGCTCTTAAGTCCGCTGGCAATTTGCTTCCTAATAATAAAGGAAGATACAGCAGCAGCGACTTGCTCTCTACAACCTCGTGGCTTCCTGATCGCACGGCATGAAGTCTTCCGTTAACCGTAAAGTGAGCCAGCATATTATCTAGAAGCTCCGCGGATCTGCGCTGCCATTCCTTGCTCTCTTCCGGCTTTCCGAGTCTGGCGGCAACGTCCGAGAGCACTTCCATTTGAATAATCAAGTAGGTCGCGAGATCCGGGCTTTCCAGCGGAATGCCGTCGTAGAACACCGTGCTGTTATCCCAGCCGCTGTCATTGCCGTTATGATATTCGGGAATGCCGTCTTCGTCGCTGTCGCGCTCGTTGAACCACCATTCCGTCCATCTGGAGAGAGGCGAATATGCCTCCGCCAGATGCTCTGCGGTCAGCCAATTCGAATGCTCCATAAGCCACTTGAGCGCAAATCCATGAATCGGAGGCTTCACGTATCCTCTGATCATATGGCTTTCGGAGAAGGAATCCGGCAACGCCCCCGTTACGTCCTGATGGTCGAACACGAGCATCCACTGGTTCCAGGCCATGACCGGATCGATATTCGCGACGGCCATCGCATGGAAGCAATGGTCCCAGCTCCAAATACCGCTCATCCCTCCCTTGGAAGAGTACATCGTCGGCCGTTTCAAATGGCCATAAGGCCGCACGAGCGACATCCAATTCAGATAAGCCGCTAGCTGTCTGGACGACGCGTAACGCTCCGGCATATCGGGAGTCAATGCAAGATAACGGTCGAACCGTTCATTGGCGGCAGCCAAGCTTTCGGCGAAGGAGCTATAGGTTCGGCGCTGCCAAGAGATGCTGTCGCGATACAGCTCTAACACGCCCTCCAGGATGTGCGATTCGTCGTCCGGATAATAATCCACGGCTACATATTCCGCATTGTCTCCGTTCCATACGGTATCCAGCACGGCCTTCCCCTGAACGGTCGTCATTCTGACATGCTCTCTCTGCGCGTCGCAATTCACATCGAATTGTTGCGAACCGTAGGCAATGACTTGGGATCCCCTAATGAATTCAATCCGCAAGCCAACCTTTTCGCCGTAAAATTGAATCGTATTTTCATCTCCGAAGCAAACGATGGCGTCCCCGAATGGGGATTGAAGCGAGACGCTAGCTGGCGCGGATATTTCCTTGAACGGCACCGGTTTTCCTTCATGGAGCAGCACGAGTCTCGCAACCCGCTGCCTATATGCATCCTTGTGCAATGTTCTTATATAAAGGCCTTCAAGCTCGTCCTGATAGGCAGACATAAGCGAAATCGTGTAATACGAACCTGGAAAACTGAAAGGTATTTTGGATAAATCCAAATGCATGGTTGTCTGTTCTCCTTTCAACTGGTCATGCCTGCGCATGCCAAACAGCCAGTCTTCTTCAAGTATAGAAAACCGGCTTTTGCATAAGGTAGTAAAATCGCTCGAATGTAGTCGATTAATGAATGATTCTACTTGTAGATGATGCCTTCCGCTTCTTTCACGAACAAATCCATCTCATTGGCGCTTTTCACTTTGCGTTCCCCAAGACGGAAGTTGTCGAAGGTTACGTTGCGCACACGATGCTCGGCGTCATAACCGCCAATAACGGAAATGGAATACCCCGGATTGTAAGGCGATACATTCACGAAGATGTCCTTGAGCGTAATATCGCAAATCTGGCCTCGTTCCGCGTCCGTGTTGTACATGGATTTCATAACTCTGAAATCGACAAGCTTGTCGTAATAATGCTCGATCCTAATGTTCTCGAACCGGATATCGCGCACCGTAGCGCGGTCTCCGACGTGGATGCTGAGCGCAGCGCCATAGCCCTGTACCGATACAATGTCGATATCATGGAATTTCACGCCGCTCACCTCGTCAATGGTCAGCTCGTGGCCGATCTCGATTGCGTTGCCTGACGGTCCGTTGACGAATACGCAGGAGCGAACTTCGATGCCGGTTACGTTTTTCGCGGCGAACAACAATTCGCTATTCTCGTTTTCTGCCCAATCGAACGCTTTTATAACGACGCAGTCATCATTGTTGCGAAGAATACAATTCTCGACCAAAACGTCTTGGCAGCCTACAATATCAATCCCGTCCGAGCTGACTACCTCGCCAATCTGCTTCAGACCGTCGATGTGCACGCTGCGGCAATTGGCAAGCATGATCATCCAGCAAGGCGGTTCAACCATAATGATATCCATAATCGTCACCTTGCTGCAGTCGTATAGCAATATGGTACGGTAGTCCCGCGTTCCGCGGAAGTAGGAGCCGTCGAGCACGCCCGTTCCGTAAATCTTAATGTTCGAAGCTCCGCTTGCGCGTATGCTGCCCTTCACGACTGCTCCATCCTCGATGTAAACCGATTCGTTGTCGCGCAGCGTAATCTCCCCAACCTCGTATACCTGACCGCCGGCAAAATAATAAGTTGCAGCCCCGTCATACTCGGCAGGCTTGTTGCCATAGAAGAACAGCGGCAGCGATACGCCGTCCATCTTCAGATGAAGCATCTGGTTCGTCGCCAGCTTAAAAGTTGCCTTGGTGCCGTCAATGGCCGCTTCTATTCCCAGCTTCATCGGGCTAATAAGGACGGACTTGATCATTTGCTTCGCTTCAATCTCCACGATAGCCTCGCCTTCGTACGAGACCGGCGCATAGTAAGCTACGGCGGTACGCAGCACGTCTACATGAACGCCGTTAACCTTTACAAGAAGCTCCTGCGATCTCGGATACGATTTCGGATAATGATAATTCGTATTCATAAATAATTCCTCTCTTTCCGGGACTTTACCCGTGAACTTGATCGTACCTAATTAATTGAACGCCAAGCTTGTTGTACGAATGTCGTAGGCGTAAATCCGTCAGAAGCTTACGCTCCGCATCCCGCTCGGAGGCAATACGTTCGCCGCTATACTGCTCATTGCCGAAACTGCGCAGCTCTTCTCCATCGGTCGCAGGATGAAGGATGACCGTGTACAAGCCTGCGGGAGCCGACTTGACTGCAGCAATATGAGCCCGCAAGAGCTCCCCATTCATTCCACCGGAACTTTCGACTCCTTGGTTGTCCGGCTCCCCTTCCGGCAACGGCTGAAAGCAGCTATGAAAGTTAACGAGCCCTTGCGCGTCGCACCACTCTGCTAGCCATTCATGAAAGCCTTCTACCCAATAGCCGAAAAACATATGCTCATCCACGTAAGCAATACGAAATCCAAGCTGTCTCAGCCTGTCGTATTGAGCGATCGTCTCGGCCTTCACCTGCTCCAAGAGAACGCCGTTCTCCTCCATTAAGGAAGGATGGGACCAGAAATAACCGCTCGCATCGACAAGAGTCGGAACTTGACCGGCGACCAGCACCGGCTTCCATTTCACGAGATCCCATTCGGCGTTCATCGTAATATGCATGCCGAAGCAAATGTCATCGCGATGAGCCAGCAGCTTCGCGGCCTCCTCGACATGAGGACCGGCAGCCATAACGCTCACATTTTGCAACAAACCGAAATCGCATGCTTCTCTAATCGCTTCGTTCGCAGCCATGCTGCCGCCGAAATCGTCTCCGCGCAGCAGCAGCCGAACACCGTCGTCATTCGTCGCCATCTTCCCGCTCCCTCCTTATGCCGCTTATGACTTTATATACCTGCTCACGATATTTGCCAGGTTGTCCGAAACGACAAGCTGCCCTTCTTCCGAAGGATGTATGAGATCCGATGTCAGCAGTGAAGTGCGGGGCAACAGCTCTCTGCCCGGTATATGGATCAGCCTAGGCAAGCGCATTTGCTCAACTTTATAAGCAACGATAGAGCGGAATTCAAATCCAAGCTCGCCATCCTTCACGTCGCCCTTATAGGAGAATAAATCCGTTACGAAAATCCATTTGTCCGGATGTGCCGCAGTCACGATAGAAATAAAGGCATCGACGCGCTCGCGGAATTCATCCGGCGAACCCGGCCGGCCGGCCTTGACGTCCCAAATCATGTTGATGCCAAGCTCCAGCACGGCGATGTCCCAGTCCGTCTGCTCCGCCATATATTCGGCCATCGCCTGATCAAGCATAGCTCCTCCCGCAAGGGCCAGGCTTCTCACTTCCATTCCAAGCTTCTCGGCAGCTCTCACGCTGTACAAGCCGCTTGGACGCACGGCCGATGCTCCGTTAGAAATGGAAGAACCGTATACAAGCATCCGGCGCTCCGGCATGCTTCCGTCTCGCGGCGGCACCGTCTCGCCTTCGATTCCAATAAAGGCGATATGCGTCTCATATGGCAGCAAGATGCGGACAAGATCCGGCGCATAGGCAAGGCCCTCTTCCGCCGCAATTTGATTCATGCGCTCCAGCTCGGATGGACGCTCTACCGTTATCTCGGTCACGCCCGCTCCCATTATACGAGGGGCTGTTTCTTGGAATGTACCATGATACACCTGCGCTACGGCAAAGCCGTCCATTAATGCTTCCGCATTAAGCACCTGCAGCTTGATCTTCACGCGGTCCGAAACAAGATGGAAGCGGAGCTCGACCGCGCCCGTCTTAAGAGCCGAGTCAAGCGCGAATTCGTGGAGCTGAAGACGCAACGTCTCGGGGATGCGGCATAGCTGCAGCGCGCCTTCGTTGCCGGAAGTCCGGAGCTCGGCTACATTATGAAAATACACATGGTTGTGAATCATATTTTGTCACCCTCTCCTCGAATGGCGATGATGTTTTTCATTTGCACTTTCAAATTATAGGGGGTTGCGTTGCTAGCCAGAGAGGGATATTAGATTGTTTTTAGTAGGACAATCGGACAATTAGAGCAAAGAATTACTTCTTTAGACGCTCGGACGTTCCGTTAGTCGAATGTGCAAAAAAAAGGCTGACCGGAATGGTCAGCCTTAACCTATTGTCCTGCGTTACTGAATCCGCTGGTAGAATCCTCTACTCGGAGTGAATACCATGCTGCAAAGCTTGAATAAGAACAGCCCAATCCTGATCATCAGTTGGACACTGTAAGGCAACATATTGATTAACCGATTCAACGCCATATTGAAGCGTATGGCGCGAGCTTCCATCGACCGGATTATAAATCATGATTTCATACTTGCCTTCAGGCAGTTTCATGTCAATTGGGCCGCCGTCACACGCGTATACGACGTATAATCTTGATGGATCTGCCAACCCGTATTGACCGGTATCGGCATTTAAGAACGTTTGATCCGGAACGAGCTTCCACCATTCGATAGCTTCAAAAAATGCAACAAGATGGGATAAAGCCTCCGGCAATCGCATGGAGTCGTCGCCCCTGCCGTTCAGCCATCCGCCGAGTCCGTTGCCGGCATACTCGCCGCTTGTCTGATACCCGCCTGCCATTGTGATCTCCCAAGCCGTACGGCGGAGTCTGTCGGCGCTTCTTGCAGGATACGACTTGCCCGCTCCCCATGCTGCCGGGTAATGATCCTCGTATCCGTATTCCTCGTTGATTTGCGGAATCATTCGGCCGGTTGCTTGCTGCTCATTCCGATTGCGCAGCATGTATTCGTATCCGCCATGCTCGTCCCAGCTTTGGTACACCGCGAAATCGGCCCAGCCGGAGCCGCGAAACTCGAAAGTGCCGTGTCCGTGACAAGTCACGAGATGCCGATACGGGTCGCATGATTTCAATAAATATCCCATTCGCTCCACCCACTCGCGAGGACGGATTAATCGGTATTCGTTGGTCAAATCCCAAGTCAAGTTGGGATAGGCAGACAATCTGGCTGCCGCGTAGCGGAAATAATGTTGTTCGTCCCGCCCCCCGAATAACCCGGATGCGAATGGATCGCAGCCTTCGCGATAAGCGTCCAAATACATAATTAGCGAGACGCTCATCTCTTTCTCAAGCGCATAAGACAGGACTCTCTCCAGCTTCCTCCAGAAAGGCAAATGAAAACGGCTTGTATCCCATCCGGGATTGTCGTAATCTTCTAGCCTGTCCGCCTCCCATGGACTAAATAAAAACTTAAATTCATCGCTTTCATATACCGGCTCGAACCATGCCATGCCGTTTCGTACACGGCTGGACTGCATGGCGATACGAATGCGATTGACTTTATGTTTATGGAGCCGGTCTAACGCTTTTTTAATTTCCTCTTCGTCGCGCAACCCCAGCAGATGGTAAGCCGTCATGCCATTGTAAAAAAAATGGTCCCCCGTGTTCTCCCAAATGAAGTGGGAAGGAAATTCGGAATCGACTCTTAGCAATCCCTTGCGGCCGATATTGTTGGCCGTAAACTTGCCTTCGCTGCTGAAACTTTGATTTCCGTGCTTGAATATGACTTTGTAGGTATAGACACCTTCGATTGTTGGCATGAATCGGATTCGGAATAAGCTGCCATCCGCCGAATCGCAAAATCCGTCGACCGGAATCAACTCATCCCGATTCGAAGCCGTGCCAAGCTGGCCGTCAGGCAAACCGTGCTGGAACGTAAACGGCTCTTTATCTTCCCCGAAAAGTCCGAAGAGCTCCGCATCCGTGTAAGGATTAACGAAGCACGGTTGTTCTACCCTAGCAATGATTTCTACAAAACGATAGGTTTCAACCTCTTCGGCACTCATTTCGAAATTTACTCTCATAGGCATTCCCCTTCTATGGCCTCACATTGTGAATTCGATGCGGATCGAATGATTAACACCTTGTCTTCTCTCAGCCGGCTAGTCGGCAGCTGCTTGAGGGCTGCGCCATGATTGAGGCTCATTAGAACCATTCGTTAAAGTTCTTCATTATATAGTCGGTTGTCCATTGATTGACTTCCCATAGATCGACGACTGGCTTGTTCGTGAAAGGTTCGGTAGGCATATAGCCTGGAGGACCGAATTCGGCCGTAAAGGTAGCGTATGATTGATTGCGGCGTTTCTGCTCAGCAAACATGTTATGCCACCATTTCGTAAAAAGCGTAAGCTCGGTCCGGTATTCCGGCGCGGCCGGATGCGGTACTTGCGGACCTTGCGGAAACCCGATTCGGCCGTGGATGTGAATCGTTCGTTCAACAGTCAAAGCAATCTCTTCCTCGTGATTTTCCAGATAGGATTCGGAAACGTTTACCCAATGGCTGAAGTCTGCCGTAATGCGCAGCTCCGGAAATTTCCTTAGCAATCTGGCCGTTGTCCACGGAGTGAACATCGCCCTGCTTCGATGCGTTTCGTGCCCGACGGGTATGCCTGCATGTTTCTCGGCGGCAAGAGCGCCTGCGAAGAATCGGTCTTGTTCGTTCTCCGTCATGCTGTCCCTTGCGCTGTGCGAAACGATCAGGATGGGCCGGAATTCCGCCGCCCGCTCCACCGACTGCTCAAAGGAAGCAAGATGATCGCCTTCCGTGAAAATTTGCGCGACATATGCAAGGCCATGACGCTGCAGCCCTTCCGCAAAGCTCTTGCTTTCAGAAGGCTGAGGCAAAGGTGCTTCGATTCCTGCATAACCAGCCGCCGCGGCTTTAGCGAACAATTCCTCGTAACCGCCTTCCATTCCCCATAACGCTTTGAATAATTTAAGTTCCATCCTTTACTCTCCTTGAACGGGATACACGATCGGATTTAAATGGCTGGCAGCAGCCTCGCCGGTAACGCACCCCGGAAGCCATGAAATCAAGTCGCTTTTCCGCGCATTGCTGTCAAGCACGGACACTTTCGTGCCGTCCGCATAATAAATAATCGTAATGACCTCGCGCATGGTATCCGTTGGATTGCCTGGCGCGGAATGCAGCGTCCAACCCGCATGGAACGTAGCGTCGCCGGCAGACATAGCGCCGTATTGCGCTTGTTCAAGTCCTTTGTTTTCAATGAACGCTTTTAGCGTTCGATGCGATTCATCGGAAATAACGGTCTTGCTTATATAACCCTGCTTGTGAGATTCGGACGCAAAGGTCATAGAGCCTACCTCTTCGGATATCGGTACGAGCGGCATCCATAGCGTAACGGTTTTGTCGCTGTCGAGCGGCCAATAGATTTGGTCTTGATGCCATGGCGTGTGACCGCCTCCCGGTTCTTTGTACAGCGCTTGATCGTGGTAGATTCGAACGCTATCCACCCCCATGAGCTCAGCGGCGATTTTCGCGAACCGCTTGGCAAGCACGAACTTCGCCGCCGCCTCGCTCTCTCTCCAAACATTAGGAATTTGGATGAATGCTTTGCCGTACGTATCCCGCTCTTCAAGCGGTTTATCGTGATAATTCAACCGCTTCACAAGATCGCCGATAATCGGCCGGTAGATGTCTACCTCCTCAGCGGATGCAACGCTTCGAAGCATGATGTGGCCTTTTTGACGGTAGTCGGCCTTTTGCTGTTCAGTCAGATCGTAACTTTGTTCCAGTATTGGCAATGTCGAGAGTTCGTTTCGGCTCATCTAACACAGTCCCTTCTCCATTAAAGTGGCGTTATTGCTGTTATTGTAGCGCTTAGAGTTGTCTGCGCGCATTGGCGGAAGCGATTGTTTTTTTGTCAAAAACGACTGCAGACTATGGTAAGATAGAAAAAAAGGAGAGGTACTCCATGCAGAGTTTAACCGAGCTGATCGAGCAGCAGCCCATACTGCCCTATATTCGGGAATGCGATTATGCTGTACGCAATCCATGGACGATGCCGGAGCGCAGACTGCTTGATTATTTACTCATCTATGTACAGGAGGGGCAATTGCGCGTTACGGAAGAAGGCAAAACCTCCGATTATGTTGCCGGTGAGTTTTGCCTTCTGCAGCCGCGAACGTTGCATGCGCTGGAAGGATTGACCCCGACCGTTACGCCGTTTGCCCATTTCGATATTTTCTATCATCCGCGCCGCAAGGAAAGCTTCCCGACCAGGGCTGGGCAGACGGACTTGACCCCCTACGACGGTCTAATTCAGCCTCGCGTCAACGATCTAGCCGGCATGCGCCTGCCAAGCCGATTCAAGCCGCATGATCCATTTCGATTCCGGGATACGATGCTGAGAATGGTAGACTGCTGGAACCGGCATGACACTTTGAATCGATTGGAGGCGCAAGGGCTAGCCACTGAATTAATCGTCATGCTGCTGCGGGACCATACTTCGCTTGGCACGCATACAGCGCCTTCGGCCTCGTCGCTGAAATGGATGACATCCTATTTGCACTTGAATTTGTCAGAATCGCTTACCGTGGAGGACATGGCTCGTCGCGCGAATCTGTCCCCTTCACGCTTCCGTACCGTATTCAAGCAGCAATTCGGGCAGCCTCCGCATCAATATTTGCTTCAGCTGCGGCTGCGGCATGCATGCGAGCTACTTGAGCAGACCGACTATCCGCTTCATACGGTAGCGGACTATTGCGGATTCGCCGACCTGCATCACTTTGCCAAGTCGTTCAAAGGCGAAATCGGACAAGCTCCCGGCGCTTACCGCAAGAGCAGAAGCAAGAACCATCTGTTTGGCGAACGCTAACGTTCGTTGCTGTCAAACTTATAGACTTTGATGCCGTTTGAATGATTCCTTTGCTCAGCGGCGCTCTCCTATAGGACGGGTTGTAGGATATTTGAGTGAGACCATATGACATGAATTTTCATACATAAAAAATAAAAAGCCTGATATCTCAAGCTTTTACTCAATAAATTATGTAGATGGATTTGTGTCTCTAGACAGCTTGCCTATCCCCATTGGATGACAAGAACTTGTTATTGTCGACGAAGGCGTTCGGCGATATCAGGATGTCCGTTCTTTTCGGCAAGAAAGATCGGTTGCGCCCATTCCGGTGCATTCGTATGAATATCTGCGCCTTTTCTAAGCAGTAATTCAACAATATCTGTAAAGCCTTCCCTAGCCGCCTTCGCCAATGGGGTAAATCCTTCATCGTCCTGGCAGTTCATGTTGGCATCGCATAGCTCGATAAGAAATTCAATCCCTTGAAGACGCTCTTCTGGAACCTTATATCGACGGCTCAGATCTCCTGCCATACTTAAGAGTGGCATATCCGGATTTGCACCATGTTGCTGAAGGAGTTTAAAAACTCTCGGATATTTTACTACCGTCCACTTCAGCTTCCACGCGGAGACGCTCTCAAACCTTGCCCCGTATCGAATTGCCAGTTGCATGATGTCGAATGCAAGATCCTCATTTCCATTGTCTTCCCAGCTATAGGGCAATACGTCGTCTGATTTGGATGGCTGCAAGCGCAGCACCTCCGCGATGACATCTATCCGATGGTGTGCTGCGTACACTTGCAGTTCCATGGAACCCCCTTTAGCGTACATCATCTGGAGGATGCGGTGATGTCCTCTGGAATATGCTGCGAACATAGCATTTCCTGCTGAGTCAACCCAATGACTTGACACCGCCCCATATTCGAGAAGCAACTGGACAATCTCGATGTCTCCCTTTTCTACTGCGATGCGCAGCGAAAGACCGCCTTGGCAAATTGCTTCTTTCGCGTTAGGATCGGCCCCTTGTTCCAGCAGCCATTGAACGATTATCGCATGCCCGCCAGCTACCGCTCCAGAGAGCGGTCGCCGGTGGCATGAATCGGCTCTATTCGCCTGAAGAGGATCCGCTTCTACGATTTCACGAACTCGCGTTTCATCCCCAATTGTCACCGCGATAAGAAGAGTGTATTCTGCTCCCTGCTTCAAGAGATAATCAAGAATCTCCCGCTTCACCTCATTGCGCCAATAGCGATGCAATCCGAAAAGCGCGACCACGCTCGGCGTACGGCCGTCGCCGTTTCGCGCATCAATAGACGCGCCGTATTCAATTAACAAAGAGGTTAACTCCAATTGATTTGAAGCCACCGCGAGATGTAGAAGCGTATTACCTACAGCGTCAACTTGCCTGACTCTCTCTGGTCTTTCTGCTAGCAGGTTCCGAACGTGATCGATATCGCCATCGATAACCGCTCGATGAATCGAGATCGGTTCCATCAAAATACCATACTGTTGCTGAATAGCAGTCTCCAATGCCTGCGCGATACGATCTTTTCCACGTTCGTGAAGCGTGATCAACCAATCCCAATAAGTACGGTGATGATACTGAGCGGCGACCTCATAAGGGACCGGGTTAGCTCCCCATTTTAGCAGAAAGTCCACCAGTTCATCATGACCGTTGGTTGCCGCTAAATATAAGGGTGACCAGAGATGGGAGCTGGGGTATTCGAATCGCTCGTCACGATCGGGACTATCGAGGACATTCGGATGCTTTTGCAGTAATTCAGCCACCTGTTGTATACGGCCATTTTTGCATGCGTTGCCAAGCTCTTCCACCTCTATGAATACTCCATGAGTTCTTTTATGATCGTCACTTGCACTTTCCTTCATGTCCATCCCCCTCTTTAATCCTCCCGATTTCCATACACATAGCCAATATCACGATTTTTGCGCTACTCTAAACATATGTCCATTAATATCTCGGAAGGTAAATTCCCTTACTCCCCACGGTTTTAATTCAATTTCATGTATGATGTCCACAGCTCTGCTACGATACAATGCATAAACTTCATCAACGTTTTGTACAAAGAAATACGAGTGAGCTCTGTATGTTGTGAACGATTGTTGTACATCGAGATGGAGCTCAACCTCACCGCAATGTATTGCCGCATATCCATTGTCACTCCAAATCCAAGCCACTTCAAACCCAAGCAAGTCCCGATAAAATGCAATTGAATCGTCCAAATTACGTACTGGTAAAATTGGAATTTGACACTGAATATACTCCATATTATTAACCCGCCTTCCACTGAATGGAACTTGTTTCAAATGCATGACAATGAAGTTATTCGATGAATCTAAACTATTTCCTCTATGCGCTTCGTTCCACTCCAGCAGGTTAGCCAGTTATTCGTGATGTGTATTTAGGTTTCGCGCAAAAACAGCCTAAGTTCGGAATTACACAAACTTAGGCACGCTATTGAAGGATTGTTTAATTATGGCTGATCATGTACCTATTGTCCGAGAATTTACATAACATCCCGCTTATTCGCCGATTGTCTGCCGATCGGCCGATGAATAAGTGATTATCATCCGGCAGGGCTCCCAGCTCGTGACTCTAGCATTGTGGGGAACGCCGCGGGGAATGCGTAACATCATGCCGGGCTCTAAGTGGTATACATCGTCACCGAGCGTATGATCACATTCGCCGGATAGGACGAAAATGATTTCCTCGCAGTTCGGATGGATGTGACGATTGTTTTCTTTTCCCGCTTCAATATATACCATCCCAAATGTCATTTCCGCATCGGGGTCGATCTCCTTGCCGCACAGCCATTGGATCTTTCCCCATCCCATGTCGGCTACTCTACCCTCTTCTGGTTTGCTTAAATTCGTAATAGTGGCCATATTTGATCCTCTTTTCTTATTTTTAGTGATTACCCAGTTGCAGGCCCTTCTTTAGAAAATCGAGACACTGCCGCATTCCATTCCGGATGTCTCCGCCGCTTTCCTCGTCTGCCGATATCCAGCCGCCGTACCCCATGCTGCCGATTGCTCGAAAAACAGGTTCGAAGTCTATCGTCCCTTCTCCCAGCACCCGCCAATTTCCGTTTGCAAAATCCTTCATATGGAAGTTGTCGATGAATGGGGAGAAGCTCGTAATGAGTTCGGCGATATCCGAAATCCCCGATTTCACAAGATGCGCCGTATCGACGGTCAAACCGACAGTCGGTTCCTTCAAGCTGCCGAAAAAGAGGTCAAAATCCTCTCGGTACATCACAGGCTGGTCGAAGTGATGGTGAAGCGACAGCGCGAGCCCATGCTGCCCAGCCGCCTTGCCGAGCTCTGACAGTACACCGGCATAGCTGCGTATATCGTCATCCGTAACATGCTTGCGGGAAACGCCGTGACAGAATATGATGCGCTCGGCACCGACGCGTTCCCCGAAAGCGAACAATGATTTCAGACTGGAGCGGCCATCGCCATCGAGACCTCCCCCCGCAATTAAGGCGGATGTTATTCCCGGCTGCGATCCCCATTCCTCTATGAAACGCTCAGGTTCCTGCAGATACGGAGCGTATTGGCCTGGCTTTAGCTGTAATCCTGCATATCCCGCGGTGGGGTATTCCTGGAACAAGAGGCTCCTCTCTTCGTCCGTTTCGGTAGGCCGTGAAAAAGCGAATTTCAGATTCATATTGAAACATCCTTATTCAGAAAAACAGTCCGCTGCTCCGCTGCGGATCGGTACGCGGCATCCAACATGGCGACTGTCTTCAAATTGTCCTGCGCGCTGTTCGGGGCTTGGACTCCGGTTTCCAGCGATTCCAGCAAATGATTCAGTCCCTCGAACGTGGCAATCTCGCGCGAGATATCATTGTCCCAAGTCTGCAGAGGGGTGTTAGACTCCTTACGGTACAACTCCACCTTGCCATATGTGCACAGCAACGTACCCGTCTCGCCGATTACAATCATTTCGGATCTCGAAAACGAGGAAGAGAAGCTCTGAACATACGTAGCGATCGCTCCGTTCTCAAAGTCGACCTGAACCGTAGCGTCGGTTTCTCCAGCGCATTCGATCGCCGAGGAGGAACGCATCAGGCTGGTTACCGAAACGGCTTCCGATCCCAGGATTTGACGGAAGCCGTCAAACCAATGAATGCCCATAACGGAAAGCGCATGCCGCTCGCACTGCAAGCGCCACCCGCTATCCTGGCGGAAGAACAGGTTATTGAAAAGAATGGAGGTAACCTTCCCAATCTTGCCCTCGCTTACGATTCCTTTTACGACATCGAATGTAAAATGTCTGCGGAAATTCTGGTTCACGGATACGGCTACTCCAAGCTTCACGGCCTTATTAGTAATCTCTATGGCATCTTCCAGCGTATCTGAGAACGGCTTCTCGACAAACAGAGGAAAACCGGCTTCCAGAAGCGGAATAACAACTTGCTTGCGGATTGAAGTAGGCGTGCACACGATGGCGACATCTACTCCGCTGCTCTTGATGAAATCATCTACATTAGTGAACCGTTGCGGGATGCCATATTGATCGGCCTTGCGAGTAAGAATTTCTTCGTTCGGGTCGCAGATGGCCGTCACTTCTACCCTGTCTTTGTGTGCGCGATAGCCATCCAAGTGAAGTTCCGTCACTCCGCCTGCACCGATCAAACCAACCTTATACCTTTTCATAAATCTTACTCCTCCTTAAATGATGAATAGGATTAGGACATACCTTTGAGTTTGAAATCAACCATATCAATAATTACTACACTCAATAAACTATTATTCAACCTTGTTGAACTAAGGACATAATACATCATGCTTTATTCTATTGCAAGCCACATCACTAAAATGGATTAATCAATCAGGGGTTGCAAGGTTGTTAGGTTGCAAATTCAACCTAGTTGAAGTATGTTAAACAAATAGACTACGATACGAAGAAAGAGGTCAACATGGATCTGGGAAAACGGATACGGCTAATACGCAGAGAACAGAAGCGTACGCAGGAAGAAATATCGGAAATATGCGGATTTACCAAAAGCATGCTTTCGAAAATCGAGAGCGGCAGCGCAATGCCAGCCGTATCGACACTTATGAAGATTGCCAACGCGCTGGGCGTCAAGGTCTCCGATCTGCTCGAAGAGCAATCGAGCAACGATACAGTGATGGTGAGCGCAAGCCAGTACAAGGATGTCAGCAAATGGCTGAATACCAACAAAGGATACTCGTTCTACCCCTTCGCCTCCAGCAGGCACAACAAGATCATGCAACCGTATATATTTATTGCGCGCAAGGGCGATATAAATAAACATACCTTCTCGCACGAAGGCGAAGAATTCATTTACGTTATTTCCGGGAAGATGAGATACAGTGTCGGAAGTTCGGAATATTTGCTCTCCGCAGGAGACAGTCTATATTTTAATTCGTTAAATGAACATACTGTCGTTCCTATTTCCGAAGAAGTGAAATACTTAGCGGTTTTCACCGAACTTCAATCAAAACCCAATGATGGAGGCTAATATTCGCTGAAACTCATGACAAAGGCGCAGCTTACGCTGCGCCTAGCTTCGTGTCTTCAATCGTGTTTTCAAAAGTGGACGGACATCGAAACCATCTCCTCTACTCGAATATAGACCAATCGTTTATTTTTCTAAGCACCTCCAGCCGGAAAGCCGATGGCCATGCCACAAGCCACTCCGAAACTTGAAATGCGTTTTTCCATCGCGTGTGATAGAAACCTTCATCTTGGCTGCCGACAGGGCGCACTTTCCCCATAATCATCAACTTTCCATCCGAAATGCCTTGAGACGCATTGGACCAGACGGCTAATGCACGCTCGCGCCATATTAATTTTCCAGTCATATCCGATAAACGAATCCAATCCTCTACAAACGCCAAAGCGTAAGGATCGAGATGGTGGTGCTGCGTCGATACTGCCGTACCTCCAAACGTATCATAGCCAATCTTAAATAATTCGCTATCTTCCGGGTATTGGACCGTATGGTGCCACTGCCAAGATGCCAAGTACCATGCGGCAAGTTCCGACCACTCCAGATACTGGGTGTTCTCCGTCAATTCGTATAAGGACAGACCTGCCTTAAGCAAAGGGATAGCAGATTCCTTATCAATACAGTAGGTGTCTAGAGCCCCTCCCGTTGTGTAGCCTTTCTCCATTAATTCGGAGACGTAATAGCGGTATCCTTTCTCTGCTGCTTCCAGATACTCGCGTTTCTTCGTTAATCGAAATGCCATCACTAGAGGAGGAATCAAAAAACAGCCAACGGTTCCGTTTGGATCAACGATATCGCCATCATTCGTCCACGACTTTCCGATCCTTCCATCTATCCCTTGCTTCCTTACGGCAAAATCACATATTCCTAATGCCGTTTCCAAATATTCGGGTCTTTCTACCCCGCATTTCCTTGCTAAACTTTGTGCCTCCATAAAATTCATAGCGGCAGTACCAAGATTGCAAGCATCCTGCACTTCGTTTTCGCTTGATTTAAATAAAATATAATCGTAATGGCAATGAATTAAACCGTTCTTCATTCTCGCATGCCCTGTCCAACAATCTAGCACGGCTAGACCTTTGCGGAGCGATTCTTCATTACCGGATTTTAAATAGTCAGATAAAAAAGAGTTGGCGTACGAAGCGTTCTGGCCGCACCAACCGATTTCATAGTGCCGGATCTGCGCCCAATCCTCACCATTATGCATAAGCCCGATGCATAAGCCTTCGAATGATTCATCCTTGGCCCATAATGACTGCTGAGCGAATGTCAGGCTCAATTCCCATATACGTTCAGGTGAATAGTTAGGACGCGTAAGCTTACGGTTCAACGTCCATGCCTCTTCAAGCATTTTATGCCAAGCTATCTTTGGCTGCACTACAGGAGCTACGACCAAATACGCGGTCATCGTGATCTGTTCCCCAGGATTTAGAAACCGTTCAGTCGATAGGGCTTCTCCATAAGAATCCCTATCCTTATACACGAGGGGAGTCTCCTCTTCAGGCCATATCAAACGATGAATGACTCGTTCCTCTTCCCTCTCTAACGAACAGGAAAATCGCTGCTGAGAATAATCCGTGCTCCCAAATAAAGCCACTGACCAATAAGCGCCTTCTGAATAGGTGGCTCCCGCTACTGCCGTTCGGTGCCATGCATACGTCCATGGCTTCCCATTCAAACTTAAACCTCTAGGCTCATTCCCCTTCCCCCAAGCATTCCCGTTGTAGGATACGGACGGAATCATATAATAGTGCATTTCATAGTGAGCCGCAAAGTCCATCGTCAGCCGATAGCTTGCCTTATCATTTTTGGCGGCCGTGAAGGTCCTTTTCCATAAAAACAATCCTTCTCTGATCGTTTCGATCTGGTCTTCATAGATGACATCATCCGAATGAGACGATATCATTTCACCGATAAGTTGTTGTCCACACCATAGTTGCGTGCCATTCTCATTGCGCCAACTTAAGATATCAGAATACACCATACTTATAAACTCCTTTTCTTTGCTAGGAGCAAGTCAGCGAATAGGTACAAGCGTCTCCAACTCATAGAGACGCTTGCACTGAGACTATTCTCTTGAACTTATGCTCATTTATTTGGAGATCGCGGAAGAATCGTAAGCCTTTTGCATCGTCTCCAGGTACCCCTTTAAGTTTAGTGCATCAAGACCTTTCACATAAGCATCCCAATCCTTATCAAGACTTTTCGCCCCAGTTATGAATTGAAGAGCGTTTTGGTCTATAAAATCCTTGATATTCGTTTGCATCATGCTTGCCTCATCCGCTTGGGCAGGGTCGGTCCAAAGAGCCCAATGCGGGAATATTTCCTTCGGCTGGCTTCCTTCATAAAGGTAAGTGGCTTCTTGTAGGCGTCGTTCATATCCGTTACTGGCATATATATCTGTTTCTTGAACTGCAGCATCCCGAAAAGCTTTGTGTTGATTATACTGGGCCATTGGACCCCAGACATTTCGCGGCTCTTCGCCTGTCTTAACCGGAATCTCGGCGTAAAGCGGCGTTACTTGGTCATTAAGGGCAATATCGCCTTCTTTCGGCTTCGTCCAACCCACATTCTCTTCACCGAATATACCTTGCATCGTTCCTTCTTCCGTATAGATCCAGTCCAACATTTTGATAGCGGCAATTTGAACTTCTTTACTTGCTTTGTTCGTCAACACGAAAGAGGCGCCTGGATCAACCGGATAATTAAACGTTGCATAGTTAGCATACGGGCCTTGAAGCGGTGCGATTGGATTGTAGTCCTTGCCATATGGACCATCCGCAGCGGTGTTAACGAAAATGGCAGGATGCATACCAGCTCCGGCACCCAGCAGCTCTGCGTCAGCATTATCGCCGATTTTTTTGTATGCTTCGGCGTTTTGGGTGAATGCGCCCGGATCAATTAGTTCCTCGTCATACAACGACTTAATATAAGCCAGCCCTTCTTTCCATTCTGGCTTGTTGGCTGCGATATCGACCTTGCCGTCAATAATATTCAAATAGGTTCTGTCGTCGTCATAGATGAATCCGTTCATTAAGTAAGGAATAATGTGCACGCCGTATATTTCGGTGGAACCGCTTAGCGGTACTTCATCCGCTTTGCCATTGCCATTCGGGTCTTTTGTTTTGAAAGATTTCAGTACGTTCTTGAACTCTTGGGTCGTTTTAGGCTCTTCTAGGTTCAATTTCTCCAGCCATTTCGTATTTATCCACATTTTGTTCGGATAGGAACAGTGGAAGCATTCGTTTAACCCGGTCAGACCGTAGATATTACCGTCAGGCGCCGTGTTCATTGCCTTATAATATTCATTATTATCCAGTGTCGCCTTAATGTTCGGCGCATACTGATCAATTAATTCGTTAAGCGGTACGATTACTCCTTGTTGGCCGAACTTTAGCAGATCAGTCTGCGAGAATCTGTCCACCCATGGAATAAGCATGTATAGATCAGGATAATCTCCGCTTGCAAGGGAAATCTGTCTTTTCTCGGCAGCGCCATCGAAAGGTACTGTTGTCCATTTAAATGTAATATTGAATTTTTCCTCAAGAAGTTTTGTGAATTTACTTGTAGCCAAATCGGTGTCAGTGCCCTGCTGCGCAAAGATATTGATCGTTACTGGTGCGCCGCCGCTCTCGCTGTTCGAATTTGTGGTATTCGTGCCTGTATTGTCCGAGTCTGTATTATTTCCGCCTGTTGAACATCCTGCCAAGATAAGACTGAGAATCAGAACATATGCCGTTATCGTTGTCCATGTTCTTTTCAAAGTGCAACATCTCCCTTTATTCAAATTTGTTCAACCCCCATAAATACGGCTTATTGTACAAACCCTATTTTCCTACATAAAAATTCCCCCTTCCAAAATCCTCAATTACCCTTTTACAGAACCGATAAGCATGCCCTGGACGAAGAAGCGCTGTACGAACGGGTAGATAACGAGGACTGGAAGACTGGCTACGACAATCAGCGAGTACTTCATTAACTCAACCATTTGCTGCCTTTTCACCATTTCGCCGGCATCAATGTTGCCTGCGCCGTTATTGAGAACCAGAATGCTTCGCAAAATTAACTGCAGAGGATATATCGACTGTGTTTTTAAGTAGATCAGAGCATCGAAATATGCGTTCCACTGCCCGACTGCATACATGAGCGACAAAACCGAAATGATCGGCTTGGCAAGGGGGATAATCACACTAAAGATGAACCGCCAGTCGCTGCATCCGTCGATTTCGGCTGCTTCTCCCAGCTCGTCTGGTATAGACGATTGGAAAAATGTCCGCGCGATGATGACTTGCCATACCCAAATCGCATTGGGGATCAGCAGCGCCCAACGCGTATCGATCATTCCAAGCGACTTCACAACCAAATAGGTCGGTATCAACCCTCCCGAAAACAGCATGGTAAAGGTAATGAACATCATAACCGGACTGCGGCCGTAAAAGGTCTTCTTCGACAGTGGGTAGGCAATCATAATCGTAAGAGCTACGCTGATAAGTGTACCCAAAACCGTGTAAAACAAAGAGTTCGCATAACCTTGCAATACCTGTTCATTTTTAAATACGGTCTTATATCCGTCCAGCGTGATGTCCATCGGCCATAACCATACACGGCCAGCCGATACGGCCTCGGGACTGCTTAAGGAGGAACTCACTATATAAACGAGCGGATAGAGAACCAGCAATAAAATAATCGTTAAAAAGATATAGATCATTCCAAGGAAAATGCGGTCTCCCATCGATTCCCTAATCGTTGATTTCTTGACGAGCATGCTCTTCCCTCCTCTCCATTAGCTTCACCATAGGCTTGTTCTAAAAGCTCGTTTCGAGACTGTATTGACCACCAATAGCAGAACAAGATTCACTACGGAGTTGAAAAGTCCAACCGCGGTTGCGAAGCTGTAATTGGCGTTCAACAAGCCGATCTTATACACATAAGTAGAAATAATCTCTGAAGTGGACAGATTTAGCGGATTTTGCAACAGATACATCTTTTCGAATCCAATCGCCATCATATTTCCTACGCTAAGGATCAGAATGATGACGGCGGCGGGCATCAGACCCGGAAGATCAACGTTTCTGATTTTCTGGAAACGAGAGGCTCCGTCTACCTTAGCTGCTTCGTACAGAGAAGGATCAACACCTGCGAGAGCTGCTAAATAGATTACGGCTGAATAACCCGCCGTTTGCCATACATCCGAAAATACATAAATGGAACGAAACCAGCTTGTATCGCCCAAGAAGTTGACCGATTCGAATCCAACTGCATTCATAATGGTATTGATAATACCTAGCCGCGGCGCGAGAAACAGCATGATGATTGAAACCATTACAACAGTGGAGATGAAATAAGGCGCATAAGTTACCATCTGCACCGTCCGTTTGAAACGCGCGCTTTTGATTTCGTTAAGCCCCAAAGCAAGTAAGATCGGAATCGGAAACCCGATTGCGAGCTGATACAAAGAAATGCTCAATGTGTTTTTAATTAGGGTAACGAATGACGGGTTGTGGAAAAACATCACGAAATATTTCGTGCCTACCCATGGACTTCCCCAAATTCCTTTGATGACGTTGTAATTTTTAAATGCCAGCACCGCATTAGCAAGCGGAACATATTTGAAGACGAGAAAATAAATCAACACCGGAATGACCAATACGTATAATTGCCAATGTCTCTTTAAACTCTTCTTCGCGAGCTGCCAGTGATACGATGTTATTCCTTTGGTCTTCGACACTCGTTTCTTTATTACTACAGTCTCCAGAAAAACCACCCCCAAAATGATGTTCTTGGTGTTGTGCCAACCGGTTTTGATAACGCTTTCTTAAGCCATATATTAGGGTACTTGTTTTCTTTCCGTAAAGGTACAATGAAATTTCCACCGTACAATGAGCATAAATCGCCCATAAACCTTGATTTAACAGCATTTTCACGCACCTATGAAAAAATAAAGACCCGTCCGAAGACAGGTCTATTGTTATACTGATTTGCGGAAGGTGCTTGGCGAGACGCCTTTCACCCGTTTGAAAGCTCGCCGGAACGAGTGCGAACTGTTGTATCCTGCTTTGACGGTAATTTGATCGATTGACAGAACGTCTTCGATTAATAACACGGTTGCGTGTTCGATCCGAATCCGTTCAATATAGTCAAACAGATTCTCTCCCGTCTGTTCCTTGAACAACTGCGAAATATCTTTCTCCGGTCGGCCTACATTTTCCGCAATGGAGTGAAGAGTCAGGTTAGGATCTCCAAATTGTTGCTGGATGAATTGGATGACCTCGCGAACGGTATCATGGTGCTGCTCGAGCTTCTTCTTCAAGATCATATCGCATATCGCTTCCATTATTTTTTCGAATTTCCCTCTGAGCAAAGCTGCGTCGTCTGTCGGACGAGCCTGTACTAATTGATCTTTGACTTTCTCGGCAAAACTTTCGTCATGGTATGCCTTTTGGTCGATCAATTTGAGCAGCGTGCCTTTCAATTCAATAACTAATCTCTCTTTCATATCGTACAAGAGCTCCCGCTCAACAAAGTTGCGCGTAAACAACTGCATAAGAATCCGTTTACTTTCCTCGACTTCGCCAGCTTTTAACGTATTGAACAAACGCTGTTCCAAATCAATGGGATAATCATACATTGTCGTATCCCTGATTGTATCCTGGTACCAGGCAATTCCCATATCTCCCACATACACGGCATACTCAAGCGCCTGCTTCGCTTCGTCAAATGATTGGCTAATGTCACGAAGATGCTGAAAAGGCACGCTTAATCCGATATTGATCGAAAGATGGAATTGGCCGAAAACAAGATGTACAAGTTGTGTCATTATAGCGTCTATATCGCTTCCCTGTCCGGATTTAGGCTCGCTGTCCTGGAAATGAATGATCGCGATTTTGTCCGTACCCCAGTCCGTAATGAGAAACTCGGAGTCAAATCCATGAAGTGCTTGTCTCATTATAATTCGCGCAACGCTTAGTTCTTGAATAATTTCCTCATTGTTGATATCGCTGTATCCGTTAATCTTCATAATGCCCACATAGCCATACTCGCCTTTTAGTTCGATACCTGTTTGGGAAAAAGCCGCCTCGATTTCTTGGATCGAATGTATTTCGCCGACAAGCAGTCTTTTAATGAAAGCATCGCGCAGCAGCGGAAGCTGTTCGTTCAATTCCGTCTTCAGAAGCTTATTGCTTACGATTAAATGAGAAATATTGCCCGTAATGAGCTCGTATTCGTTCTTCGTTCTCCCTCTTTCCAATCCGACGTGCTCGCTGAACATGGTAAGCAATCGATTGATAGGCGCACTATTACGATAGGCGAGTACAAGTCCGATGAATAGACCGAGCAGTAAAGCGGCAGCGGTAAAAACGCCCGTCAAATCTTTAATCTTGTCCGCTTTCTCCATTAAAGATTTTTGAGGAATCCCCGCGGTATATACCCACCCGTTCAGATCGGAGCGGATCGAGATCAGCAGCATCCCGTTTTGCATACGAATCTTGTCGTCTAATTCCCCAGAAGGTATGTTGGTTAATTTATGAATGGCCTGTTCACTGATACCATTAGATATAAGGGTATTGCTCTGATTGTCGGTTATAAACGACCAACCGCCGTATTTTTTATAAATACTGTCTAGAAGATGTCCTATCTTTACCGTATCGATGAGTACCACTATGTTAGCCATCGGTTTATTAAAGCTATTCAAGGGAAGCGATTGAGCGAACGTAATAACGTTAGACTTTTGCCTGTTTCGAATGAATGGCTGTTGGGACATGATCTCGTTCAGATGATTTTTGTTCAGAAGCGTCTCTTCCCACTGACTAAAGGTCATGCCTTTATAATAATTGAGCTCAAAAAAGTGCTCCGGTCGATAATAGATCGATTTAGGCGTGATGATTACATTGTAATTACTTAAGTAGATATAGAAGTTGGAAAGGAAATCATTTGTTTGGCTATAGCTAGTGACGTCGCGAGCGGTTTTCCATAAGCCGTAAACGTTATATCGATTGCCTATTTTCTTCTCGCTGATCAACAGTCGCAAGTCCTCGTTAATAGCCAACTGCTTCGTAAAACCTTCTACCTCGGCAAATCTCTGCTCCAGTATTTCTTTGCTCTGATTTAGTGTCATTAAGCTGTTCTCGATAAAAATGGATTCCGCGAAATTAATTGACGTCCTATACGACGCATAACCTGCAATGAGCGGTATGAGCAGCACGATTATGTAGGATATCAAAAAATTTCTGAATATTGGTGAGATGCTGGGCCATTTCATAAAAACCCTCCCTACGAGAAAGCGTATACAAAACAGAGAAAGTGAAGCATCTCTATGAGTTAAAATTATAACCCATTCATGTCATTTTTTTAAGCTTAGAAACAGAAAAGCTGATACTACGATGAATAAGCTTTCGTCACTATATTCTGACGAAAGCTTGTTCATCGCTATTTAAAGGTTGGCGAACCCATAAGTTTGCTCTCCCTCATGGATCTCCTGCTCATTGTGACTCGAAAGCAAGGTTCATCGTCTGATGGGAGAATGAAATGTATACGTGCCCGATCCTACACGTATGAATAAATGGCCGTCTTTCTCCTCAATAATCTCAATATCCCGCACGGAATCGATATATCTATCGTTTTCTTTGATGGCACTAGCATCTATTGTCGGGAGAGCAACAACAACGGACGACGAGACAGGAACCGTCACATGCAAAGCCAGCTTTCCGTCGGTTTCTATTTTCCATAGAACATTCAGGTTTCCTTGAGGCAGCAGTTGCGAGCCTCTAGCCCAGTCTACTCCTTCCGCTAAATAAGGCTTGATAAGCAGTGCATATTCCCTTGTTCCATCATAATCAATGGATATTCCGACAAGAGAGGAATAAAACCATTCTTCGATATGACCCATCATAAAATGATTCTGCGAATGTCCGTCCGTTGGTCCATCCCAGTATTCCGTTAAACTGGAAGCCCCGTGTGCTACTTGATAGGCGTAATATGGCTTCTTAGTTTGTTCAAGCATCTTTTGTATGATGTCTGAACGCCCCTTGCGGGATAAAGCCAATAGCGTAAATCGATGCCCGATTTCACCGCTCGTAATCGCATAATCCCCTTGCTCCAGATCTCCGATAAGCGTATCAAGCGCTGCTTCGTCCGTCTCAGGAGTTGTGAGTCCAACTGCAAGTGGTGCAGAATTGGACGTCTGAGAGCCCGTAGCAAAAAACTTCTGCTCCTCATTGAACCATTCTCGCTCGAATGCCCCTTTTACTTCAATAGCGATAAGTTCATATTTGTGCGCATCCTGATCTTTGCCGAGTAAATGAGCAATTTTGGACAAAATGATGCAATCATAATAAAAAATGGCCGTTGCCGTGATCCCGATTGGGGTCTGATCTGAGGCACCCTCAATATTTTGCCATACATTCCCCCAGTCTCCTAGCCCATGACGCAAGATATGATCGGATGATTTGGAATACAAATATTGTATATATCGTTTCATTGAATCATAGTGCTCTGCCAGTACGCGAAGATCGCCTTTATACCATCTATAGTAATACCAAGGAGCAATCACATAGGCGCTTCCCCATTCTGGGGAATCTCGGAAACCATTTTCAAAGACAACATACTCAGGCGCAATGTCCGGCACAAGACCTTCTACCGTCTGCGCGTCTCTCATATCGTTGAATAGCTTTACATATAAAGCAGAGAGATCGTAATTGTACATCATGGACGGCCCCATCAGATGGTATTCCTCCAACCAGCCAAGCTTCTCCCGGTGGGGGCAATCGGTTAGCACGCTCTTCATATTGCTAAGAACCGCTTGCATAATGAGCTTATGAATGCCGTTCCAATCATCTCTTGAGCACTCAAAGTGCCCGGTTGATATTAGATCTGGATAAATCATCTCGCCAAGCATCTCCAGCACGATCGGTTTCAAGTTTTGGCCGTCACTTATACTCGACGGTAAGCTCGAAACATCGGTCTCGATCTGAACATATCGAAAGCCGTCATAACTAAACCTCGGATACCAAACCTCTTCGCCTTCCCCCTTTAATGTGTAGGAAAAGGAACGTGGAGCTCCCGTATAGGTCTGGCTGACTTTACCTTGCTCATCCAGTAATTCACCAGGGACCAACCTGATCTTCGTTCCTCGTTGTCCTTGTATTCGAAGACGAGGTCTTCCCGAGAAATTGACACCAAAGTCATACACAAACACATCGGATGCTGGCTCAGAAATATGGTTCGCTTCATAGGTCTTCATGACTTTGTTAGGAAGGATCGGGTAGGATCGGAGGTTACCTTTAGGCGGTGAGACTAAAGCTGTTCTGTTCCAATCGCCTGCTGGTGTGAAATGCGGCTTATCCCAGCCTTGCTCTTCGAGCCTGGCGTCGTAATCTTCCCCTCCGTATACGCAGGAGAAATAAATGGGACCCGGTGCCATCTCCCAATCGGAGCCGCTTGTAATCTGTAAACTCTCTCCATTGTCCAGTTCAATCTCTAGCTGCATAATCGCTTTCGGCAACCCATAGCTGCCTTTAAATTTCGTATAACGATTACCGCTTACATTATAGAATCCATTGCCGAGCATGATGCCAATTGCATTGCTGCCGCTGCGGATATGCTCAGTGACGTCGTATGTACAGTAAAGACAAGTATGATCATAGTCGGTCCAACCTGGCTCCAGCACATTGTCCGTTACCGAATCGCCGTTAATACGCAGCTCGAATTGGCCCAGACCGCATATGTAAGCAGTAGCCCGAACGACGGTATGGCCAACTTCAAATTCATGTCGAAGCAATGGCATAGGCATTACATCTGATGAACTTCCTTCTAGAGTCCATTCTGTGGCGATCGTCTCTGTTAGTCCGATCCACTTCGCCTTCCAATCACTAGGATGAATCAATCCCATACTCCATGAAGCAGCCTTGCTCCAATCGCTATATCGCCCGTTCCCGTCGCGAATTCGTACTTTCCAATAATAACGGCCTCCGCTCTGAAGCTCATGGCCGTGATAGATGATGGATGTATGATCGCTTGAGATTACCAGCCCGCTGTCCCACATATCTGCTTTGTCCGGCTCCAGATAGTAGGGCCTGCTTGCGACTAAAACTTGGTAACCCGCCTGGAACAATCCCCGTTCAATCGAACCGTTATGGAATTTCCAACTCAATGCTGGATGGCTTGCTTCCACACCGAGCGGATTAGAAGCATGCTCCGTTTGTAAAGAAATAACTTCTATTGGACTTAATGACATCATTATTCCTCCCATTATCAATAAACATAGCCACTGGTACTGACACCAGTGGCAGGACATTTTTTAATCAAATACGATTATGGCTTTAACACTTCATTGACTTCTTCTGTAATTTGATCTCCGCCAAGCTTCTTCCAATTTTCAACGAATTTATCAAACGCATCAATAGATTCAGCGCCATAAATGATTTTTGTGAACGTTTCAAGCTCAAGCTTATCTAAGGTAGCTTTTTTACTATCCATCGTTTTGGTATTCGCAAAAATATAATCGTTAGCAATCGTCAGATTATTCTCCATGTAAAACTTGAGCACGCCTTGAGAGCTGTCTGGACCGAATATCCTCTCGTTCCACCATTGCGTCATATCACCGGCACGATACTTAACAATGCCATCGTAATAGCCTTTCTCTTCCGTATTCAGCTTGGATGGATCATTAGCCTTAAGCGCTTCGGAAATATTGATTTGCGCCTTCACGTTTTTATTCGGAGGAAGCACGGAAACGACTGCGGCATGCCACGCTTGATCGCTTTCACCCGTATATTTTTTACGCTCCGTTACAGAGCTCTCTCCGTACATTTTCTCGACCTGGAAATTTAACAGCTTTATTAACGCCTCTGGGTTCGCATAACCTTTACGAACGACGTAGGCATTCGAATTCGGTGCAGGCGTCTGAGCGTAAGCCTTTTCACCGTCGATTGAAACGACTGGATAAGCCAGCCAATCAGCTTCTTTATTCGTCTTAATGATTTCGCCAATATTGAATGGCGCGTACATCGGTCCGAAAATCATTCCAGCCTTGCCCGAGTTGACTGTTTCTAGCGCTTTATCAATGTCCTTTGTACCAAATTCCGGATCAATGACACCTTCTTTATAAAATTGCTGCAGCTGAGCCAAAGCTTCTTTCACTTCAGGCTGAATGCTGCTATACACATAGCTGCTGCCGGAAGAATCCTTCACCCAACTTCCTAATTGGGCATGATAGCCGTTGAAGAAAGCGGTCGGTTGAAGCATCCAATCTTGATGTAGACCTTTGGAAATAACAAATCCGTACGTATTGTTCTTTTTGTCGCCATCGGGATCGTTATTTGTGAATGCTTTCGCAATAGCATTGACATCTTGCATCGTCTTCGGCGCTTCCAGATTCAGCTTCTTCAACCAGTCTTGGCGAATCCAGATCATTGGAGCAGAATCCAGCACGCCAGTATAATTAGCAATTGCATATAATTTGTTATCAAACGTTACGGCATTCATGCCCAATTTGTCGTCTGCTTCAACCATGCTCTTTAAGAGCGGGGATGCATAGGTCTCATAAACGCTTGTAAGATCTTCCACTTTATCTGCTTCGATTAACTGTTTTAATTGCGTGCCATTGACACTCATTAAATCAGGCAAATCTCCGCCAGCCAATGTGACATTCATTTTATCGCCGAAATTAGCGGTTGGCACAACCCAATTATAAGTCACTTTAATGCCAAGCTCTTCTTCATACCCTTTTGTCCAAACATTATTTTCTACCGTGTCGCTTTCTGGCAGGAAGCTCTTGGATGAATCGTCTTTGACGGCCGTAATGGTAATCGGCGGATCATATTTCGACAGAGGACCCGTGTCCGCGGGGGTATTCGTCGGAGTATCGTCTGGACTTTCGGTAGCATTGACTTCCTTGTTGGAATTGCTTGAATTGCTGCTGCATGCGGATACCATTAGCATTGAAGCCACGGCTAGCAGGGCAATCCATTTTACTCGCTTATTTTTTTTTGTTTGCACGTTCGTAACCCTCCCAATAGATAAATGACTTTCTGCTTTTATTGTAGGGTTTGAGCATTTGATCCTGATAGTGGGCTGTGTTGACATCTGGTATCTTCCTTTTACTTTTTCTCGGACATAAGATCTCGATATTCACTTGGCGTGCATTTCATTGCTTTTTTGAAAAATCTAAAAAAATAATGGGGGTCTGCGAAGCCCAGCTTTGTAGAGATATCATGAATCTTTAGCGAACTGGAGCTGAGCAGTTCCTTTGCTTTCTCTATCTTCAACCTTATAATGTAGTCGGATATGGATTCACCGGTATGTTTCTTGTACCATCTGGATAAGTAAGAGGGATTAAGCGCAACTTTCTCGGCAATTCGGGTCAATGACAGATCGTCCTCCAAATGGGTATGAATATAGTGATGGATAACTTCAAGCATGGGCAAGTCTTCCTCAACCAGCTTGCCCTCCCAATGCCCCCGTTGAAGAATGAGATTCAGCCATCTCAAAAATAGGTTTAATGCCTTCATCCAAGAAATTTGGGCATCAAATCGTAGAAATAAAAACCAATCTTCCCGACTCTCAGCATGTTCTTTAAGGTTTAAGGCATCAATCGCCATTAAAAGATGATTGGATACACCATGCAAAATTTGCATTTTGTCGAACGGATCTTCAGGCCCTTCCTCTTTATAAATACTGCAAAAATCTTTGAAGTGCCTTTCTACTTCCAGACGGTCTCCTTTCATTAAGGCTTGAAATATCAATTGAATGCAATGCGTAGCAGCTTTTTTTTGATCCCGCTCTTTATCCACGCTATTGGTAGAATCCTGATTGCTCAGAGGAACTAACATCCACTTTTCCATTCCCGCGCTTGGTCCTTGCAATAGAGCTAATTGAAGCCTACTTACGGCTTTGGAGGCATGTCCCCAATCTACAAAACGGTCGATCAGCGCGACTGATACCGATATTTTCAAATATTCCCGGCATGCTTCCTGAAACGTTTCGAGCGTTCCATGAATAAATCGAAGCAAGTGATATTCGTTCTCCTTCATGCTGAGGAACCAGTCCGCCGATTGAATGAAGCATACCAAAGATGTTTGGTCGATATCCGTGCATTTAATATGAGCCTTCTCCCCGAGCAGCTCTTCTGCAATGTTGCCGATACCGTATATCATTAACCTTCGGTCCTCATCTCCCTCGTATTTCTCCCAATTCTCGACTGTAATGGCAGCTAGAAGGATAGGTTTCTCCATACGAAACGGCAGTTGCAGCGTATCAAAGGCAGCTTGCTCCAAACGGGCTGAACCGTGCGCGGAATGAAGGATTTCCTTCAGTAATTGATTCTGCAGACTGGTAATCACCTTTGGCATTTTTTCCTTTAAGAGAACCCTCTGATGGCTAATCTCCAGTTCTTCCCGTACAAGCTGGGCAGCACGTAAGACGGTCTCTTTAATGCGGTCCATCCCTTCTGTTTTCAGCAAATAATCTACGACGACAGGGCTTCTTATCGCTTGATGGGCATATTGAAATTCATTATGTCCGGTAAGTAATACAACTTTGCAACGTGACCACTTCGTCTCAATTTCTTTCACGAGCTCCAGCCCATCCATGAATGGCATGCACACATCGCTCAGAACGACATCTACCTTTACCTCATCCAACCAATCCATCGCTTCGGAAGTCGAATAGGCTTTCAGAACGTCCAGTTCATAACGGCTTTCTTTTTGAAAATATTCGTATAAGCCATCCACGATATGTGCTTCATCGTCAACAATCAGCAGTCGGAACATCTGTCTCCACCTCTTCTATTGGCATTCTTATTTCTACCCTCATGCCTCCCAATTCGCTTCTAGATATCGAAACGCCATAAGGAGCGCCATAACGAATAACCATTCTTTTATGCACGTTCAAAAGCCCGGTAATTTCTGTATGAGTGGATAATATCGAAGTTTCGTTAATCATACGTGTTAATTGCGAAAGCCTTGAATCCGTTAAGTTCTCCCCGTTATCTTCAACTATGATGCTTGCGCTATTCTCGTGTAAATGAAAGCTTAGCCTCAATAGCCCTTTGCTCTTGTTTTGTTTCACTCCATGCTCGAAACCGTTTTCTACGATTGGCTGCAGGATTAATCTCGGAACACGAAATCGTTGCAGCGTTTTCGGGATTTCTTCATAGATTATCGCTATTCTTGGCGCAAACCGAATTTCCTGCAAAGACATATAATTAACGGCATGTACGACATCTTCCTCCAAGTAAACGTCCTGCGCTGCATTCCGGGTAATATATTGAAAGTATTGGCCCAAATAATCGGAAAATTCTTTGATGCCGTCCACATCTTCGAGCTCTGCCATTTGCTTGATCGTAAACAAGCTGTTATACAAAAAATGAGGCGTAATTTGCGACTGGAGCTGCTTAAGCTCCGCATCCTGCGAACGGATTCGCTGCAAATAATTTTCCTCTATCAATAAGTGCAAACGTTCGAGCATGTCATTAAATCTCGTATATAAGAAACCGAATTCATCTTTACGATTATGCCGAATTTTCCCGTTTCGTCCGAACTCCACAACTTTGAACGCGGTAGTCAGCTTGCCTAAAGGCCGATAAATGAGTCTTATGATCCAGTAAGAAAACAAAACGATAACCAATAAAGAAAAAATAGTAATGATCCAGAGCCATCGAGTATAAATTTCGATTGGCTGCTGCAACGTGGACTTCGGAATAATTTCCGCAAGTTGAATGCCAAACTCCTCATTATTAATCGTGTATATTCGGTTATTCTCCGATTCCAATCGGCGAACTTCATCCGGTAATTCCTTCGTCTCCATCCCGTTATCCGAAAGTAGAATATTCGTATCCGTTTCTGATAAACCATCGGAATTCAAAGTAAACATGCCCTTTCCGAATAGAAGTGACGCCCCACCAACGCTCGTTTCTGTAAATCCGTTCAATGTTCTGATCATTTCTTTCGTATTTATCTTGAATGCTAACAGAAAGTTGGGCTCCACCAAGCTATTCATACTATACGGAATGCTCATCGTGTAATAAAGGCTTCCATCATATAGGGAAATGGAGCTTTGCAAATTTCCTCTGCTTTCTAACAAGCCATGCAATTCTTCTCCCTGATAGCTTGAAATGTACGAGAGGGCGCTAATTTTTTTACCTATCACGGGCACGTAATAGATGACATCTTCAATATAAGGACTCGACTGCTGGACTTGACGCAGCTTCCGATGGATTTCGTTCATTCGCACCGATACCTCATAACCGCTCAACACCGGATATTCTGCCGAGAATCCTACTAAGTCGTAATCATTGGTATATTCCGTAATGAGGCTGGACATCCTCGTCATCTCGAATTCAAGATGATTATAATGAAACAACAGTTTAGATATGTTCGATTTGTCTATTTCCTTCCGCATCTGTTCCGATCCGATAAAGGTTGACCATATTCCTAATCCGTAGAGTGGAATGATAACGAGAAAAAAAGCGATAAATAATTTTGTGAAAATAGAGTTCCATTGCATTTTCATGAGCATCCCTACCTATCAGCATACGACAAAAGAGCCGTAATACGGCTCCTCGTTTTTTTTATAAATTTACCCTTTAACACTGCCGACAACAAGCCCCTTAACGAAATATCGTTGAAAGAACGGATAGATGAGCAGAATCGGCAATGCGGATACAAAGATTTGAGCTGCCCTGGCTGTTCGATTGGATACAAATTGCTGCACCTTGATTTGTTCCAAGCTCATATTCGTCTGGTTCATACTATCGAATTTAAGCAGCGATTGCAGATAGGTTGATAGCGGATAATGCTCGGGTCTATTCATGTAGATCATGCCATCAAACCAAGCATTCCAATGCGCAACCAGCGCAAACAAAGCTACGGTTGCCAAACTGGGCAAAGTTAGAGGCAAATAAACAGACCACAACGTGCGGAAATGACCCGCGCCATCCATAAAGCTCGATTCTTCGAGCGCTCTCGGCAGTGTTCTCATGTAATTCATAATAAGAAGAACATTAAAAACAGGTATGGCTCCCGGTAAAACCAAAGCCCATATCGAGTCCATAATTCCTGTTTCCTTGACAATCAGGAAGCCGGGAATCAATCCCGCTCCGAACAGCATCGTAAAAACGAAAAACCAAGCATACCAAGTTCTGCTGCCGAAATCTTGCGCTTCCTTTGACAGCGGGTACGCAACCAGTACGCTAAGCAGCATATTGATTCCGACTCCTAGAACCACACGTTTTACGCTAACAAGAAACGAAGTGAGGAAACTCTCATTATTGAACACGTAAGCGTATGATTTCATTGTGAAGTCTACAGGCCATAAGGAAACTTGACCCGCACTCGCCGCTGCTTTTGAGCTGAAGGAAATCGCAAGGACATTCAAGATCGGGAATAAACAGGCTATCGTGAGCAGCAGCAGCAAGCAAGCATTCAAAATCAGAAAGAACCGATATGGTTTCGATAACATCGTTTACTCATTCCTTTCCTTAAAAAATGCGGTATTTGGCAAATCGATAAGCCAACCAATAACCCGCACCAATCAGCACTAAGGAAACGACTGACTTCACTAAACCAACTGCAGTTGCGACCGAATAATTATTATCGACAAGACCGATTCGATACACAAGCGTATCTAGAATATCGCCTGACTCGTAGACAACGGGACTGTACAAATTGAATACTTGATCGAATCCGCCGTTTAATACGTTGCCCAAACTTAAGCAAGCAAGCAATATGATCGTGGGGCGTATACCAGGGAGCGTAACATGCCATGTCTGCTTCCAACGACCAGCCCCGTCAATGACGGCTGCTTCATATTGCGTAGGATCAATAGACGTCAGCGCTGCTAAGTATATGATCGTACTGAAGCCGACTTCCTTCCATTCATTCGTTATAACCATTACAAAGGGAAACCATTTATTATCGGATAGAAACGATATAGGCTGGATTCCCAGTGCCTTAATAATCTGATTAACGATCCCTTCTGAAGGGGACAGAATATCGACTACAATACCGCCTAATATAACCCATGAGAAAAAATGCGGCATATAAATAATGGTCTGAACGTATCGTTTGAATAATGATAATCTAACCTCATTCAGCATTAAAGCTACCGTAATTGGAGCTACTAGACCTGAAACGATTTTCATTAAAGAAATGAATACGGTATTCCATATCACTTGATAAAATGACGGAAGATCGCTCATATATTGAAAATTGTCCAAGCCTACCCAATCAGCTTTAGCGTAGCCCATTAATGGCGTAAAATCTTGAAAGGCAATTATATTGCCAGCCATAGGAATATAACAATAAATCAAAACAATGATGACTCCCGGGATCAACATCACATGTAGTGGAATATTTCTCTTCATGCGGCTTAAACGTCCTCCCACTTAAATCCCCTCCTTGCTAATCAGTATAAATACGATTGATGCATCGGAGACAGTGGGACGTCTTTACACAAGGTATCTTTTCATTACCTTATCAAAAAGACGACTGCCATTTACGAATAAAATGGCGAGTCGTCTTTTAATTAAAAACCTCTATCTATCGCATTGTAACGATAGGGGCCCCAGCCTTCAAATAGATTTCGTGTACAAGCTCGCTTGTAATAGCCGCTGTCTTGCCCTCTACAAATGGAGGACGATCTTCTTCGATAGAACGAAGAAAGTCCTCCACGAGAAGGGTAAACAGCTCTTCATTCTCCATAGCCATTTCAGCTTGAAGCGGCGGTTCGCACCCAGCGATCTCCCAAGCAACAATACCATTGAAGTCAGCCGAAACGGACCCTCTCGTTCCGGAAATCTCGATAAGCTCCCTCCCCATTCCCACGCAAGCCGTTGAAACATTGATCATGCCCACAGCGCCGTTTGCGTATCTGACGACGGCGTAACCGTGATCTTCCGTTTCGATATCGTGCAGGATGCGATACATACGTGAAGCGGTCACCTCTTGATAACCGCCGCACAGCCACTGAACAAGATCAATCAAGTGGCTTCCTTGCTGAATGAACGGGCCTCCGCCGTCCCATTCATATGTTCCGTGCCATGAATCGTAATAAGCTGGATCTCTATAATGCTTAATGGTGGCGTCAATCGCCGTAATCCTTCCAAGCTTCCCTTCCTCGATCACTTGCTTAATGAGCTGCCAATGTCTGCTGAATCTTCGCATATAGGAAACGGCAAGCTTTACCCCAGATCCCTTGCAGCCTTCGATCATTTCCCGCTGACCCTGAAGGGTTATATGCAATGGTTTTTCGCAAAGACAATGGAGACTGAGTGCTGCTGCGGCCAGAACGGCTTCGTAGTGGTGAGCATTGGGCGTACAAATGACCGCGGCAGTTGCACCGGACCTGACAACGACCTCCGCCAGATCCGTTCCCCACACGGGAATACCATGCTGCAGGGCAAAGAGCTCAGCCCTATTCGCATCGCGTCCCACGACGCCTGCGATCATAGCATTCGGTTGCACTTCGAGAGCTTTCAGATAAACACGGCTGATCGAACCATGTCCGACGAGAACGATCCGATGCTTGAACACCCCGTCACCTTCCGCCTTTGAAATAATGTTGCACGACCGAATAGGCCAGCTTGGGACGTCGATATTCGTCTACGATTCCTTTACTGTTCTTCGTCATTGCTCTCCACATCGGCCATGGGCCCTCTTCCGTCACGCGGCAATCGCAAAATTGCCATATGAGCATCCCGGATATATAATCCCGGCTCGTATAAGCAGACAAATTCCTTTCAATAATATCCGCTTGTCGCTCCTCCGTACCTTTCACTCTTGACGGAGAGCGGTAACCATAAAATCCATCCCCGCCGAATTCGCTCATAATAATCGGCTTCCCGTCGCCGCCAGCCGTTTTTGCCCACTCTCGCAGACCGTCAATAAGTTCACCAGGATCTTCTTCCGTATACCATTGTGGATATAGGTTAAACGAGACGATATCCGCGAGATCGAAGCAGAGCTCCCTAGTCCGTTTATCGGAGGCAAACGTAAGCGGTCTGCTGCTATCAAGCTCACGAATTTGCTCCAGCTGGCGTTTATAGTGCACTCTGCCTTCTTCGGTGTCGCTTGAACACTCATTCAGAATGCCCCACGTTACGATAGACGGATGATTGCCGTGCTGCACAACCATTTCCCGGTTCACGGCTTCGCATTGTTCGATAAACCGTGGATGGCGCATTTGGTCCAGGCTTAAGCCTCTTGCATGGTTCTCTTCCCACACAAGCATGCCCAACTCGTCGCATAAATCCAAAAATCGTTCATCGTTTGGATAATGGCTCGTCCGAACGCAATTAGCGCCCATGTCCTGCATGAGCTCCAAGTCTTTCAGCATAAGTTGCAAGGGCAAGGCGGAGCCTGCCATCGGATGGTCCTCATGTCTGTTAAAGCCTTTCAAGACCACATTAGAGCCATTCACTTGGATCTTGCCGTCCGTTGTCGTGACTACGCGAAAACCAACGCGTTCTATTAAGTCATCTACTGCCTCTGGTTTATGATCAAGATGCAGCCACGTCTTAAGCTGGTAAAGACGAGGGCTGTCCTCCGACCACGACTCTGCTTCTGGAAACATATGACGGGTAGTCAGCACGAGCGGTTCATCTTGACGGACATTCCCTGCTCCTAATTCGATCACTCTGCCTGCCAATTCCCCACGCAGAGAAACTTGGGGGGACGAAGAATGAAGACTATGAACGGTGACGCTGATTTCCGCCCCCCACATGTCGTTCTCTCGGAACGGGGTACAGCGAATATGGTCCAGCCATGCCTCGCCGATTTCCTCCATGACTACAGGACGGATCAAGCCTCCATAAGTGTAATAATCGTTAGGCACATGTAGCGATGAATCCTCGTGAAACGAATTATCTACCTCGATTCTCAGCTCGTGATCGCCGGGCTCAACCTTCTCTGCGAGGACAGAGAAGGCGGTGTAGGCGTTATAATGAACGCCTATTTCGACATTATCGAAAAAAACTTTTGCGGAATGGCTTACGCCTTTGAATACGAATCTTAAAGCCGTTTGTTTCTGCGTCACTATCGTTCGCCGGTACATTCCCCTCCCTCGATACGTCAATAGTTCCGGATGCATCTCCCAACAGCCAGGTACCGGAAGACGGTATTTATAGTTTGATTTTTCATTGCTGGCTTGATCAATCACGGCAAAATCCCATAATCCCTCCAGTTCACGGGTTTCACGGATTTCATTGGTTTCGAATAAACGAATCATTCGTACATCTCTCCTTTTCCAACGTGTAGTCGCTATTGCAATACTCCGAGCTACTCCTTAATCGCACCAATCATAACACCTTTTACAAAGTATTTCTGTAAAAATGGATAAAGCAAGAGAATGGGCGCTGTCGCTACGATAATCGTCGCATATTTGATCGTTTCGCCAACCGTCATCTGATCAGAGGAGCTTACGCCGGCCGCCATCGAGCTCGTATCATTGCTGATTAGAATCTCCCGAAGGATGAGCTGCAACGGGAACAGATCACGGTCTTGCAGGAAAATTGTGGCGTAAAACCAGGCATTCCAGTGCGATACGCCGTAAAATAACAGCATTACGGCAACAACCGGCATCGATAACGGAAGCACGACTCGAAATAGAATGGTCCAATCCCCCGCACCGTCTATGCGAGCCGATTCTTCTAGACTTTCTGGCACCGCCTGAAAGGCGGTACGCATAATAATAAGATTAAACGCGCTGATCGCTGTTGGCACGATCAATGAAAGGCGTGAATCCAGCATCCCGATATTTTTGATGGTTAGATAAAGAGGAATCAAGCCTCCCTCGAAAAACATCGTAAACACAATCAAAAACATTATGAGGTTTTTGAGCATCACGTTCCGTCTGGAAAGTCCATATGCTCCAAGCGCCGTTAAAATAATATTCAATGCCGTTCCGGCAGCGACATAGAACAACGTATTTCCGAAGGCGGATACGATATTAGGATTATTGAACACCATTTTATAAGCTTCTACAGTAAAACCGTGGGGATATAAAATGATCCCTCTGTTCTGCACGACAAACTCAGGCGCACTGAGAGAAGCAAACAGAACGTATAGCAGCGGATAGAGAGTGATAACCGACAGAGCCACCATTAGAGCGGCGTTACCCGAATCGAATATTTTCTCGCCTAACGATCGTTTCAATAGCATGTACGCCGTCTCCTTACCATAATTTGGTCTCGCCTAGCTTTTTGGCTACGGCGTTCGCCGTAATTAACAGCGCGAAGCTAATGACGGCGTTAAATAATCCGACCGCCGCGCTGTAGCTGAAGTTCGATTCGATGATACCTTTCCGGTAAACGTAAGTTTGGATCACGTCTGCCGTTTCATAAATGACGGGATTGTACATCAGTACGATCTTCTCGAAGCTTACGGTCATGAATTTCCCGATAAACAGAATCAGCATAATAGTGACCGTAGGCATAATGCCTGGAAGCGTGACGTGCCGCATTTGCTTCCATCGATTAGCGCCGTCCATTCTCGCAGCTTCATATAGCGTTGGATTAACGTTACTGATCGCAGCCAAATAAACGATTGATCCCCAGCCAATATTTTGCCAGATGTCCGAGGAAATATAGAGCGTCCTGAACCAAGCTGGCGATCTCATGAATGAAATGGGCTCTATGCCGACAAAGGCCAACAAACTGTTAATTAGTCCGTCTCTCGCCAAAAAATCGAATAAAATGCCTACGATAACGACAAGCGAAATGAAATGCGGCATGTAGGAGATCGTCTGTACGGTCTTCCGAAGCTTCCCGCTCCGAAGCTCATTCAACAGTAAAGCTAGAACGATGCCGGCAGGAAAACAAAAGATTAGACTATATAAGCTTAGCAGCAGTGTGTTTCCTAGAATTCGCCAGAAAAAAAAGCTGCCAAAAAAATCCTCGAAATGTTTAAAACCTACCCAGGGACTTCCGGTCATTCCGCGGTTCGGCATAAAATCCTTGAACGCGATTTGAATGCCATACATCGGTCCATAATGAAAGATTGCATAATAGACAACGATGGGAAGGAGCATCAAATAGATCATCCGATTTTTTCTCAAATCGCGGAGCAGTCTCGACAGGAAGCGCTCATTTTGCTGAAATCGTTCTTGATTGCTGTGCTGTAACGGCAAGGATGTATGGCTTATTTTGGACACTTGTAATCCTCCCTTTAAAGAAGAAAGCCGAAGGTCCAGCCCCCGGCTTCCTCGAATGAAGCATTAACGGTTGTTGTAACGATCAAGCGCAGCCTGCTGAATGGAGATAGCTTCCTCAATGCCGAAGCTTCTCAGCGTATCCGCATAGTTCTTCAGGTTCTCAAGCGGTTCCACGCCCATGATGAATTTAACGAGCATCTCTTCGGAATAAGTATTGATATCGTTCATAATGGAGCCCAGCTTGCTGCTTTCTTCCGCCGTCAAAGTGATCGGCGGCATTTGAATCTTGTTTTCTGCTTTTCCCCAAATTTCAATAGCTTCCAGCTGTTGTGGAAACTTCATCTGTTGAAGGAATCCGCTTACGTCCTGAATGAATGGACCTCCAAAGTGGCTGCGCATATACCTTGCCTGTGCTTGTTTGAATGCCAGTCCTTCCGGATTTTTCGTAATGATCTCTTTATACTTCGGAGCACCGTCCACCATTTCATAGCTTTCGCCTTCGACCCCGAAGTTGTAAAGCATGCTTCCTTGTTCTGAATAGCCAAGGTCAAACCACTTCACGATTTCCTCAGGGTGTTTCGCAGCTGTCGTAATGGCAGCCACATGATCGCCCGGATAGGTCGGACTGATCTGTCCCGCCGCGGAAAGCTTCCCTTTTTCTCTTGAAGGGTTAAGAGTCGGCTTTAGCTCAAATGTCGGATGGTCTTTGACAAGATCCATGTATTTGCCTAAGCTGCCGCTAGAATATCCATAGAACGCGCCGAGTTTATGGCCGGTTACGTTCGCATCCTTAAGCTTGCCGTCTACAGCTGCAAAGTCCGGATCTATTAATCCTTTCTTGTACCAATCATTCATCGTAGCAACGAAATTTTCAAATTCAGGCTCGATTTCACCGTATTTTACTTTTCCGTCAACCTGGAAAAATTGCAGCAGTATATCCCAAGCCCCGATTAAAGAGTTCGCATTTCCGTCACGCACCTGCCCTACCTCAAGAAGGAACGGGATCTCATCCTTTTGGCCGTTTTCATTCGGATCGCCATCGCGGAAAGCGGTCAATACCTTCTCCCACTCCTCTATCGTAGTTGGAGCTTCAAGTCCTACTTTTTGCAGCCAATCCGCCCTCATCATCGGTCCGAAAAACACCTTTTGCCGATCATCCATACGAATAAATGGGAAACCGTAAATATCGCCGTCGTCTGTTACGATCATATTGGCGACATCCGGGTGCTCGTCAAGAAACTTCTGGAAATTCGGTGCATGCTCCTTAATTAAATCGTTTAACCGGAGCAGCGTCCCTTCCTTAATGGCATTCTGCGGACCCCGGGGAACCTTCAACCAGCCGGTTTGAATGACATCCGGCAAATTATTGGAAGCTATCAACAGATTGAATTGTTCTTTTACTTGATTTGAATCTCCGCCAGGATGTTTGAATTCCACTTTCGTACCCGTTATTTTCTCGAACTCTTTATAAGCGCCAACCTCGTTGAAATTAGACATCGTCACCATAGAGTCGCCATCGAGCTCAACCCAATAAGAGAACGATTGAGGATAACCGACCTCCGTCCCTGCAGCCGCTTGGCCGTTCCCGTTCGTTTCTCCGCCGCCGGAATTGCTTTCCCCGCTTCCTCCGTTGTTTCCGGAGCAGCCGGCGATCATTACCGTTGTAATAAGCCCCGCTGCCATCCATTTCGAAAATCGTTTTACCTTTACCTTGTTCAATCTGTGTACCCTCCCTATTAATAAAAAAATGATAGAGAAGCTTGGCAGTACACCGAATCGTATACGGCCAGCCCCCTTGCCATCACATTAACTCTCGCCGCTTACAAAGAAAACAATGCGCTCTCAAGGCGCATTGTTCCGATTCAAGATTTGCGGTTGTTCAATATCAAGATCGATTGGCCAAAATATATATCGGCCTAGTTTTCATGGTCGGCTGCCCGATTTTTGCGTATCTGCTCACGATAAATGCCCGGCGTAATGCCTTCCAGTTTTTTGAATACCTTAGTCAGCGCCATATTGTTCGAATAGCCCACAAGCTGGGCAATCTCATTCACGGTCAACTCCTCGGCCAGCAGACGCTTCGTGTGATCGATGCGAACCCGTGTCGTAAAATCGTTCAGGTTCTCCCCGCCGTACTTCTTAAAGAACGCCGAAACATATACAGGATTGAGATTAAAATGATCGGCGATCATCGTCAGATTCAAGTTATTGTCTGCGTAATGCTTCTCTACAAATGCTTTTACGTTTTGATACAAGGCTTCGTTATGGTCAGTCCGACTTTCACGTACCTCCTCGCATATTTTGAAAAATATATTTTTTACCCTTTCATGCATTTGAGATGCTGTTGCAACTTCCATGATGTATTTCGTAGGATCGCCATCTCCAGGGAAAAAGGTTCGATAATCGAGCCGAAGAGCATCCAGTGTTTTGAGCAACGTGTTCAGCAACCCCATGAACAAGAAGTACGCCATATCCGGAGTTAGTTGACTCCCATGAAAATTAATCTGATAAATCTGGTCGAGCAGCCTGAGCATGTTGTCTGTATCGCCGTTCTTCGTATAATTCATCAACTGAAGCTCCAGATCCAGCGGATAACGGAAGGTCGTCGTATCCAATCGCTGCAGCTCATCGTAAAAAAGAACCGAGTGGGAGCCATTGATCATCTTGTAGCTAACGGCAAGCATCGCCTCATCATGACATTGGCTGATGCCAGTCAGTCCTTGATGCCATCTGCTGACGCCAACCGTAATCCACGTTTTAAACTTATTACGCATGAGGTCCATAAGCTCTGAAATATATTCTCTTAAAGCTTGATTCGCTTCCTCAGGGCCACGGCCTTCATTGACCAAAATCAGTACCCTATTTTTTGCTAATTCCAAAAAATAGCTTCGATTGTGCAGCATTTCGTTACTAAGATTACTCATGACAAAACGAATCAAGGCCCATTCCCGTTCGTTGTCCTCCGTCATAAATTGACTTCCATCATCAATGTCGATGATGAGTACGGCAAACAAATCGGAATCGAATTTGAGTCCCATAAAGTCGATATCCTGTTCGGTAATCGATCGTACATCGACTTGACCGCGAACAAGCCTAGACAAGAAGTCCGTACGGATAATCGGCAATTGCTGTGACAGCTTGTTCTTAAGCTGATACTCTTTGCCAAACAAAGAATCGACCGTATCTTTTATGAAAGCCAGCTCGTTCATTTCGGGAGAATCGGCCCCCGACCTGCCCCTTATCATGCGGATCACTTCACGAATCGGATTATAATGGCGTCTCGTCATGTACACGCAGGCTAGCAAGCCTCCAAGAAGACAGATAAGAACGGTTATGATACTCCATTTTTTCACCGTATTGACTTGCTCCAGCACAACTTTTTTAGGGAAAGCCGACACATAAGTCCAGCCGTTCTGATCGGAACGGGTATAGGCGACGAATAACTCTTCACCCTCTGTTTGATATAAGAATCCTTTGCCGCCAGAGGTTAAGCGCTGCTTGAGCTCATCGATCGGCACCCCGGCCTTATCCTGATTCGGTCCCACAATGACATTCATTTGTTCATTCATGATATAGATCGATCCATTATGCAAGCCTTCCGTTTCTTGCAAAGCTTCACGAATTTGTTCATCGTCAATGAGGATAGAGATACTCCCCAATATTTGGTTTTTCTCCCCGTAAGGCAACGATTGCTCATAGGATATGATGTTTTTCTCCTTAACCTTGGTAATGGTTATCTGGGCGGGAGAGTAGGTTTTGTAGTGCTTTCCTAGCAGATGGTTCTCTTTGTATTCCTCGTAAGACATATCGTCATATGTATAAATATTGTCATAAAAATTTTTTGAGTCCGTTTTCAAAGTTGGCGTTAGAATGGTATCGCTTTCACTAAAATAAACATAAAAATCAAAGATCATTTTATTGCTCGTGCTGTATCTGGACAGCTCCTTCATAAATTCGATGAATGCATATTGGTTACGCGCAGACAGCGGTCCCTTGCCTTCGTTCATCAGCATCTGCTGTTTGGGGTTGAATGCAACTTGCCTCATCAAATAATCAATTTCTTTTGTCCTGGTGTTCATCAAATGTTTAATTTGTTCAAGCATCGCAGCATTAGAACGGTATGCGTTATCGATCATGATTTGCTCGATCCTTACATAGCCATAGCTGCCAATAATGACGGGAATGAGAAAAACCGCTAAGTATGAAACGAGCAGCGTTACAAATACACTCCGTTTGCGAATGATCCCTTTGCGTAAGCCTGTAATATTATCCATATTCGACTCCTTTAACTAGATAAACGAAACATTCTTACTATACCTCAACTCCCATTCGAACGAAACAAAAAAAAGTCGCCGAATCATATCCGACGACTGACATCTTTAAATGAACTATTTCAGCAAACTAACAAGTTCCTCCAAATTTTGAGATGCGCCTATTGGGTAATACATTTTGATACGGAAATCTTTATCAAGCGTATATACTTGATCATTTTTGACTGCCTTAAGATTTTTCCAAATCGCGCTTTCTTTATATTCTTCGGAATAATAGCTATTGCTGACAAACAACACATCCGGATCGAGACTCGCCAACCCTTCAAGCGTTAGCTCCCCTCCGTCATCTGTCAGTCCCGGCGTAGGTTCCAATCCTATCGTTTGATATAAAAACGGACCAACATCATTACTTGTCTTAGTTCCCCATACCCAAAAGTTATTCTCATTTGGGTTAATGTAAGTCACGTTTTTGCCTTCAAGAGCAGCTTTCAACTTTTCCTTTACCTCTGCCTCGCGCTTATTATATTTATCAATAAAATCTTTTGCTTCATTCTCTTTGCCAAGCGCCTGACCGATGACCATATGAACTTCTTGCCAGCTCATCGTTGTAAAATCAATCGTAAGTACTGGCGCTACTTTGCTAAGATCCTTATATTTTTCCTCATCGTAATCATATTTAGTGCTAATTATCAAGTCCGGCTGCAGTGAAATCATCTTTTCAAAGTTAAACGCGTTATAATCGCCGACTAATTCGACATCCTTCAATTGTTCACCTAAATAATCGAAGTGACCATCCTCGTCGTCTGGATTACGGTGTGATCCAAGCGGAGTCAAACCTAGCGCCAATACGTTGTCTTCGTAATTTGTCGTAACGATTCGTTTGGGTTCCGTCTTCACTTCTATCTCCCCGTAACCACCCATTACCTTGCGTGGAAATTTATCTTTATTAGAGTCGTTTGACTCAGAAGAAGACGTAATATCCTCATTATGTTGATTATTGATATTTTCTCCGCCCGAGCAGCCTGCAATTACAATTGAGATACCTACTACTAGTATGAACATCTTGCTTTTTAAACGCATAACCATTACCCCTGTTCTAGTTTATTTAAGTTGAGAATAATTATCAACCTTATAGAATTGTATTCATCTTATAGCTTCTCATCTACCACTGGGCGGAGAAATCGGACGCTATACGAAGAAAATCAATCAAAAAAATAAAAGCAGCTATCTAAAAATAGCTGCTAGGAACGAAATCCATTTATATATTCTCCGGGATTGACACCGTACTTATTACGGAACGCTCTCGCGAAATAACTTGGATTATTATATCCCACCGCACATGATGCCTCATTTACGTTCAGTCCCTCATGACTCATGAGTTTAAGCGCCATTTCTAATCGACGATCACGTAAGTAACCGAATACAGTAGTCCCGTAAAGTTCTCTAAATCCTTTTTTTAGCTTCCAATCGTTTATTCCTACTGCTTGCGCAATCGCTAGCAAAGAGGGGGGTTGCTCCATCTGGCTGACCAACAATTGCCCCGCTTGATGGATTTTTTCTTTATCCTCCCTCCTCAATCTCAAGCTTGTTTCATGAACTGCATTTCTACTATTCATGGGCCATTGTTCTGCACATACGGCCATTAATTCAAGCGATTTGCCTTCTAAGAATAAAGCCCTGGTCTGGGATTCAAACGGACATTCTATGATTTGACGCAATATTGACAATATGGCCGGAGAGCATCGATATTCGCTGGCATTGAAGGGATTTTTATCAAATTCCATGAGCAACTCCTCCCGTAATTCAAAGCCGCCGAACAACATCGCGTAGCTCTCCCATACGATAGGATCTAGCATCAGCTCCACCTTACACGAGCGTTTCCCCCCAAGTAGATCAACGATTCCTTCAACCTGGTTGCTAAGCAACATGAATCCATGTCCTGCACGCTCTGGGGTCTTAGCGTAATAACCCGGGACTGTATTGCTAACTCCGCCCTCTATACAGAAACTAAGCTCAAGACATGATCCTTCCGATTTAGATTGAATCTGCAGTGAGTCGCCAAAAGTAAGATCACTGACAACAAGCTCCATACCTTCGCGCAGCCGTAGATGCCGAATAATGCCTGATGCACCATGTGAGCTGTTCTCAAATCGATATAGGGTTTCTTTGTTGTCATCTAACGATAACCTTTCGCTGAATTGATCCAGCCAATCAACGCTACTGGTAATAAAATTATCTATACCAATCTCCCCATTTCTTACTGACAAAACCATATCAATTTAAATTTATTGATAATCATTATCAATGTAAAACATCATATAATACCGATATATTTAAGTCAATGAAGCAAGTCATTAACTAAAGATTCCTTTTCCGTTTTGAACAGCGTATACTTCTATCCATGTTGATAGTATTTATTTCTATGAATAAAGGAGTGTGACCCATTTATGAAGTTATTTATTATTGGAGCAACAGGCAAAACAGGTCAAATTGTAACTCGGATGGCTCTTCGTAACGGTCATGACGTTACGGCTTTCGTCCGCTCTCCGGATAAAATGGAATCTCACAATCATTTGACAGTCGTCAAAGGGAATGTTGCATCGCAGATGGAGTTGTCCGCTTGCATAGCCGGACATGACGCTGTCATCAGTTGTTTGGGTACGGAAGGCATGGGCCCGTCTACTTTTCTTACAGAAGTTGCAGCGGCATTAACTCCAGCAATGAGAGACAATGGCATTCAGCGTATCGCATATGTCGCCTCGGCAGGGATCCATGGAGAAATTGATGGATTAGTTGGCAAACTGATTATGTATATGCTTCGCCATGTTCTCAAAGATCACGCGAATGCCGTGACAACACTGCGCGATGGAGGCTTATCGTACACCATTGCTCGCCCGATGGGGTTACAGGACAAGGCGGGCAAAGGCACTTGGCGATCCGCTTACGAAGGTCTGCCACCCAAGCCTAGCCGCAGTATTTCACGCGATGATGTTGCCGCTTTTCTCCTGGATGCAATCGAAAACGGCCGACATGAACGGGAATCCGTTGCCATCGCTTATTAGTAAGCTCGGTCGATTGTAACGGTGCGCGATTTAAACATAGGCTACCAATTAAGTCGGTAGCCTTTTGACGTTGCATTCAGATTAACGGCCTCTATTTAAATCGTAAAAGCCTCATGCTATTTAAAATAACTAATACAGCAGCTCCTGTATCGCTCAGTACAGCCAGCCATAACGTCAGCCAGCCAGGGAAAATTAAAGTCAAGGCTATCCCTTTAATCAGAATCGAAAACCAGATGTTTTGCTTAATTATTCGCATTGCTTTTCTGCTAAGTTTGATCGTGTGCGGCAACTTCTCCAAATGATCGGCCATGAGTACGACATCTGCAGTTTCCATTGCTGTATCCGTACCGGCGCCCCCCATGGCAATACCAAGATCAGATGTTGCTAGTGCAGGAGCATCGTTTATTCCATCGCCGACCATGGCCACAATATGTCCTTCATATTGAAGTTTCTTAATTGCAGACACTTTATCTTCTGGCATCATTTCCGCGAAATATCGAGAAACATTCGCTTGGAAGGCTATTTTTTGGGCAGTCCCTTCATTATCTCCAGTTAACATCACGACTTCTTTCAGACCTATATTTTGAAGTCCTGTTAAAGCTGTTAACGTTGTCCCTCGAATTGAATCCGACACAGCAATAATACCTTTTATCGTATCCGTCGTTCCGATGATGATTAGTGTGTGGCCGCTGCTCTGGAGCTGTTCCACCTGTTCTTCAATAGGAGAAATAGGGATCTCTAAATCTTTAAACAACTTTAGATTTCCGGCAAAATACTCAACTCCAGAGATTTGACCCTGAACTCCCTTCCCGACAATATTGTTGAATTGCCCTCCGGTTTGAATAGATACACCTTTGTCTTTGGCATACCGAACGATGGTTTGTGCAATGGGATGGGACGAACTCTCTTCTAGCGTTCTAGCGATAGATAACAATTCATTTTCTTCAATTCCATACGTGATGATGCTCGTTACTTTAGGTTTGCCTTCGGTCAGTGTTCCTGTTTTGTCAAAAGCGATGGAGCTTAATCTTCCGGCTGTTTCAAGGGACGTCCCTCCCTTAATCAGTACCCCATTTTTCGCCGCGTTGCCAATAGCGGATACGATCGCTACAGGAGTTGATATGACCAGCGCGCAAGGGCATGCCACAACGAGCAATTCTAACCCGCGATAAAACCATTCTGACCATGATCCCATCCCGAAAATCGGTGGCAATACAATCGTCGCTAAGGCAAGAACAAAGACTATTGGTGTATATACCTTTGCAAATTTGTCTACAAAGGCTTGTGCAGGAGCTTTCTGCTCTTGCGCCTCTTCGACTAGGTGAATAATGTTGGCGATGGCCGTGTCTTCAACATGTTTTGTTATCTTAACATCCAAGGTGCCATGTTCGTTAATTGTACCTGCATATACAGTATCCCCTACCTGTTTCTCGACAGGAATTGATTCACCGGTTATAGGCGCTTGATTAACCGTTGACACTCCGGAGACAACTTCGCCATCTAGAGCTACCCTATCGCCAGGCCTCACGATAATAATTTCGCCTAACTGTATCTCATCGACTGGTACTTGAAATAGTTCATCATTGCGTTTTACCCACGCAATTGGAGGTGCCAAATCGAGCAAGCTTCTAATCGAATTTCTCGTTCGTTCGATAGAACTTGTTTGCAGCGCATTCCCCAATGCAAAAAGCCAAACAACAGTAGCCCCTTCCAACCACTCACCAATTAGTACAGCACCTATTGCAGCTATTGTCATAAGAACGTTCATATCTAACGATCGGCTTTGAACAGCGTAAAATGCACTTCTAGCTGGTTTGTAGCCGCCAATGGCAACTGAAGATGCATACAGTATCGTACTTAGCATCGAGTCGATATTTAATTGACTATTTATGAATCCAAGTAGAAGTAGAACCCCAGATAAAATCATTGCAGGTTGGTGATTTTGTCGCTGTTCTATGGCCGTGGATCTATTTTTTGATGAAAGTGTAGCCTTGTAGCCTGTTTTACCAACTTCCTTAATAATATCCTCAATACTATTTTCATGCTCGATGTGCATTTTTGCTGTAGAAAAGTTTACAGTGACGTTTTTGACACTTGGATTCTGTCTTAAATGATTTTCAAGAGTAAGAGCACAGGAACTGCAATCCATGCCTTGAATAAAGTAAGTTTTGAAATTCTGCTTAAGTTCAACCTGATTAATTGAGAATCCTAACTTTTCTACCGTTCCAGAAGATGCACAACACTTGTCCTCGCAGACTGAGACATCGGTTGATTCCTGTTTCGATACCGGCATGACTATTAGCTCTTTTTTGAACTTAAGTTCTTTACCTGACACGACAATCACTCCTCAACCTTTTCGAAATGTCGGTCACAACAGGCTACTTCTGTTTGGACTTCCGCAAACACATCATCAATCATGGTTAGGAGAAGTCTAATTTTCTCGTTGCTTAAACTGTAATAGATATACTTTCCGTGCTGCCTATTCGTGATGAGCCCACATTCCTTGAGACAAGCTAAATGTTGGGAAACGCTCGATTGACTTGCCTGGACTTCCTCGATGATTTGAGTTACGGTCTTCTCCGAATTCTGAATACATTCAAGAATTTGAATGCGCGTCTTATCTCCAAACCCGCGAATAAACTTCACTTTTGTATTTAACAGGTCTTGATTCATATTTACCTCCGTCATATTACTCTGTCCTAATATGTATTATACTCCATCATATTAGAATATGTTAATATGAAATTCACTTAGATTCAAAAATAAAAAAAGCCGCGAGATTACGCGACTTTTTTAGCTCTTCGCTCAAATAGAGTCTCGATTATGCCGGTGGAATACTCTGAGGATTATTAAATACATTTGTCGGATCATACTTAGCTTTAACTCTACGGAGTCTAGGATAGTTCTTGCCATAATAAACAGGTCCGGAACATTTAATACCTTGGTCTGGTACGTTTATATAGGAGCCAACGATATATGACTGCAGCTTCTTCCTGGTATTCCGAGCTAACGCAATATTTCTTGCAGCATGAGACGGATTAACCCATGAGCTGTTCCACTCTACATAGAATTGCGGTTTACGCCAATAGAAAGCGGTGGCTTTCGGTGCGATACGCCTAATAGCTCCGCCCCAGTTGAGGAAGAAGAAGCCTGCCGGAGTACCGCCCTCAGCTTTTTCCAAAAACTCGCGCATAACTTTATAGGCTTTATCCGGGAAAGGGCGATTGCCGAAGCCGCTGGAGAACTGGTTGCTGAATTTTTGAGAAAGCACCGGATCGGGAGCTAACAAAAATTTCGTTGCTTGCAGGTAGGGCAGCAGCTTGATCGTTTTTTGCGTAGGCGTTCCAACGCTTAGAATGGGCTCTAAAAACCGTAAAGCCTCTGTTTTAGAACCGAGATACAGTCCTAGCATGCTGACATTGCCGCCTTTTTTTGGACCGACGGATAACTCGCTGCCCAATTTGGTGCTAGTGGAAGGAGCCCATTGCTGCCATTTCTTCACTACGGCTTCGAACTGATTCCATGGCCATGTAATGTTAAATACGGTAGCTTTGACTGGTGCACGCAGTACTTTGAATTTATATTTGGTATATACGCCGAAGTTGCCTCCACCGCCACCGCGGGAAGCCCACAGGAGATCGGAGTTGCGTTTTTTATTTGCACGGATTACTTTTCCCTTAGCGTCAACCATTTCGATTTCGAGCAGATTGTCACTAATGAGGCCAGTCGTCCTTTGGATCGGACCAATTCCCCCGCCAAGCGTAATGCCGCCGATTCCAACCGTTGGACTGTCACCAAATGGTGCGATAAATCCTTTACGTGCCAACGTATCTACGATTCTTCCTACCCGGTTACCGGAACCAACCACAACAGTCCTGCATTTTTTATTCAACTTAATTTTTTTCATTTCGCTAACGTCGATGACAATGCCTCCGTTGACCTGGGAAAGGTTGGTCTCCAGAGCATGTCTTCCGCTTCTAGGCCGAATAGGGACGTTATTTTTGTTGGCCCATTTTATTGCATTTGCTACATCTATTGTTCTTCGAGCAAAAACAAATACTTTCGGAAATCTGTCGGTATGCGGATCCCAATTCTTCCGAGCTGCGTCATATCCCGGATCTCCCTTAAATATCACTCGTCCAGTAAGCTTCGTTAATGATTTCACGTATCCAACTCCCTATGTTCAAATGAGTGTACATTTCTACAACGAATTAGGCAGATACCATTTATCGTATGAATGGTCTATCAGACAGGTATGGGCTGCTGCTGATATTGTAAAAAAAGCCGCAAACAAATATAATCAATCACTAATATAATCATTTACTTATATAACTAATCACGTATATAATAACTCTGTAGTCAGAAAGCTTGTTACAGAAAGGGGCAAACATTTGCAACCGATTGAGGAAATGTCCGATAACCTTAAGCTTCTCTCAGATAAAACAAGGTTGACAATTATGGCGCTTCTAAGGCACCGGGAGATGTGTGTCTGTGATATCGTAGAGATTTTAGAAACAACCCAGCCGAACATTAGCCAACATCTAAAAAAACTTAGAATCGGCGGTCTAATTAACGAGGAACGCCGAAGTCAGTGGATTTACTATTCATTGAACTTAGATGACAAAGATTATTTGAAGCAGATAATCGATCAACTTCCATCAATGCAAGAGAAAATCAATGCAGTAAAAGGCTGTACGTAAACCAGGAGGCATTATGCTGGCAATTGCATCAATTATTTTTTTAGTAACGTTAGTGTTCGTTATTTGGCAGCCAAAAGGTCTTAATATTGGCTGGTCCGCTTGTGGCGGTGCAGTAATTGCACTTATCTTTGGTGTCGTAGATTTTCATGATGTCTGGGATGTAACGCAAATCGTATGGAACGCAACCCTTGCGTTTGTTGCGGTTATTCTAATATCTCTCATTCTCGATGAGATCGGTTTCTTTGAATGGGCCGCGCTTCACATGGCTAGAGCTGCCAAAGGAAAAGGTATTTTAATGTTTGTATACGTCATTCTATTAGGTGCGGCGGTTGCTGCTTTCTTCGCTAACGACGGTGCTGCTCTTATCTTAACGCCTATTGTACTGGCCATGGTCCGGGCGTTGAAATTTGATGATCGAATGATTCTTCCTTTTATCATGGCAAGCGGTTTTATTTCTGATACCGCCTCCCTTCCGCTAGTCGTCAGTAACTTGGTTAATATCGTGTCATCTGACTTTTTCGGAATAGGATTTGCGGAATATGCCAGTCGTATGATTGTCCCTACTCTCTTTTCTGTCACGGCAAGTTTACTTGTACTCTTCCTCTTCTATCGGAGAAGTTTACCTAAACAATATGACTTGGCACAATTAAAGAAACCGGTTGATGCGATTAAGGACATGCGCCTGTTTAAGAATTCATGGTTTATTCTCGCCGTTCTTCTCATCGCTTATTTAACAAGCGAGTTTATTCGTATACCGGTATCGATCATAGCTGGTGTTGCAGCCATCATCTTCTTGGTGCTTGCTCGTCAAAGCAGGGAGATCCATACCTGGAAGCTTGTAAAAGGTGCGCCATGGGCAGTAGTTACATTCTCCATTGGAATGTATGTCGTTGTTTATGGACTTAGAAATGTTGGACTGACAGATGAACTTGGCGATGTATTTAAATGGGTCGGCGATCAAGGCTTATTTGCAGCCACAGTAGGATCCGGATTTATAGCCGCTATCCTCTCATCGATTATGAATAACATGCCGACAGTCATGATTAATGCGCTTGCCATTCATAATACGAACTCTACGGGAGTCATTCATGAAGCTTTCGTGTATGCGAATGTCATTGGATCTGACTTAGGTCCAAAGATTACCCCTATCGGTTCGCTTGCTACCTTGCTTTGGTTGCACGTATTGTCCAGTAAGGGGGTCAAGATTTCCTGGGGAGCATACTTTAAAACGGGTATTATCCTAACCGTACCTGTCCTCTTTATTACATTATCCGGGCTTTATCTTTGGCTTAAAGTTGTAGGCTGATGAACATAAAAATTCCATTTCAAAGGGGTCTTTAATAATGTCTAACAAACCACTTGTTTATTTTCTATGTACGGGGAATTCATGTCGGAGTCAAATGGCTGATGGTTTCTTGAACGCCATTGGTGGAGATAAATTCGAAGTCAAAAGTGCTGGACTTGAGGCGCATGGTTTGAATCCGAGAGCAGTTCTAGTCATGAAAGAAGCCGGTCTAGATATTAGCGGTAATAGCTCTAATGTTATTGATCCAGAGATATTGAATCGTGCAACTTATGTCATTACGCTTTGTGGACATGCTGATGAACATTGCCCTGTCATTAGTAATCCAAATGTCACCAAATGGCACTGGGGTTTTGATGACCCAGCCAAAGCGACTGGCACGGAAGAAGAAATCATGGAACAATTCCGTTCTGTCAGAGACGCCATCAAGACTCGGATCGAACAGTTCGTGAGAGATGGGAAGTAGAGTCGTGCTCATTCTCGATCTATTATTCTCCGCAGAATTAAGCCGCTTCGGCACTGGTTCTCGGTCTAACGTTAGCCTTTATCTGAGAGCTTAATCGGACGCTCTGCAATCACTCCTGCCCACACGATGCTGGTGTTTCGAATTTCTCCGTTGTTAGCCCTTCTCATCTTAATGCCGAAGGAGCCGGTACGAATATGCAAATGATCCAGCAGCACTCCGTTGCCTTGAACAAGAATGGCAGACCGCTTACTAACCGTTTCGTCATTGATCGTCAATCCAACCAAAGAAACGTTGTCAGCCATGATTTGAACAGCGGGTTTGGAAGTTGTCTTCCTAACGATGACTTCAGCCTCGGAGCTAGTCTACAGCTTTAGCGATTTATCAATGTTTATCGGGCCGTTATAACTTCCTTCCGGTATAACAATCGTTTCGCCTATATGGGCTTCGTTAATCAGTTGTTGCAAGGACTTAGGACTCTGTCTTTACTATTTCTAACGAATAATAAAATAAAGATAATTAGGATGAAAGCAGTTCCAGCAAGCAACGGAATCGTAATAAATCCTAACCAATCTATGTAATCGACGTTACATGGAACACCATTCGTACAAGGTTTAATCTCATGAAACCCAGGTATCTTTTGTATCGCATAGTGATAGATCGAGATCATTCCCCCGATCATACTTAGAGGTAATACATACTTCTTAATGGTCGTATCCCCTCTATAAGCGGCAATTCCCAGAAGTACGCTTAAAGGATACATGAATATCCTCTGATACCAACAAAGTTCACAAGGAATATATCCTTTAATTTCGCTGAAGTATAAGCTGCCAAATGTTGCAATAATAGAAACGATCCATGCGAAGTAGAGCAAATAGTTCTGAAGGAAAGCTAGCTTCTTACTCATTCTGGACACCGCCGATTTCCGTATCGATCAGTTTTTTTATCTCGTTCAGATCGAACGGATTACTAACCTTAATGCCATTAATAAGCAATGCCGGAGTTTCATTAATTTGATACTTCGTAACAATACCCGTATCAGTGTCGACTTGAGAAGAAGTCGAACGATTGGTTACATCATTGATTAACTTTGCAATATCGATCTTCGTCGGAATTGATTGCGCTATCTTCGCAATCTCTTCAATGGTTATCCACGTTGTATTATGCTCTGATGTCGGTTGTGCTGCGAACATTGCCTCATTAAATTCCCAGAAAGCGTCTTTATTTTGCAACAGCACGGCTTCACCAGCAAGTGCGCCTAATGTCGATTCCTCTCCATGAAATAAAGTATTAATAAAGGCGAGCTTTACAAGTCCCGAGTCCATATATTTCTCTTTCAGTTGCGGATATATTTTTTCACTCCATAGTTTGCAGGATGGACATTTATAATCTCCAAATTCAATCATGGTCACCTCGGCCTGTTCGCTGCCAATGATGGGCTGGTCGACAATTGAAGGCGGGTTGGCAAAACGCTCTGCTTCCTTTTGTCCGCTATTTGCATGACTAATGAAATAGATGATCACGAATAAAGCAACAATGATAGTCGTAAACATAACTGGGACTTTTGCGGGATTAGACTTTTTTGTGGAGACGGTAGAATTAGATTTTAATTTGACTTTAACAGACATGGGTATTCTCCTGTTCTGCGGTATAAAAAATGAGTTCCGCTTTTTGTTGTTTCTCTTCATCCTACAGCATGAAGCTAAATCGCAAATGACTAAAAGGGGCTATTTTCAGAGACATGTTGCACTACCTTGAAAAAATGTTTCCATTTAGTTTCCATTAACCAGTGTGAGGATTATCATATAGTATTCTTTCTGTGCTGACGTCCAAAATATCTCCGTCCACCGAGTCAACGAGGCCTAGCCATTCGGTATGATCTTCACCAGTCACCGTTTCTGTTTGCTGCCGCTGGTGGAGATCAGTCCACCGCTCAATCGTTAGGTCAGAAAGTTAATCTCACTCGATTCGCCGGATTGGCGCACCTTATTTTTTATACTTAATGTTTCGGTCGCATACTAGTAAGCTATAAGGCGTACTACAAAAAGGGGATTTGCCAATTCGGCAAATCCCCTTTTTGCTTTCCTCAAATAAGTTAATGCGGCAGCTCCACCGAAACCTCGCGCCGAGCTTCAGCTGATCGCAACACCCCGTCGATGATAGCTTGTTGGATGAGAATTTGATCGCCAGGAATAGGTGCAGGTCTTGAATCCCGAACCGCTTCAGCGAAATCATGCACTTTTTGATCGAACAGATTCAATTGATGCTGAACCAGCGGGATCGGCGTTGATGTATGGCCGCCGAATTCATCATGATAAAGAGTTATGGATCCGACGGATCCGTCCCACACTCCCGACCAAGGACCAGCACCTGCCGGCGTTACTTTTAACCCCGCATCCGTGCCCAGGAACATCGTCGCTCCGAGCGTATCCATATGCATCGCCCAAGATATTTTGAACTGCAGCACGAGATCGTTCTCGAAACGGACCATCGCCACGCCGAAATCTTCGACTTCAAACTTGCTCGACTCCGGATGATAAAGTGAATTTGTACCGAAATGGTTAGATGTAAACGCGGATACGGTTAGTGGACGAGGATATCCAAGCGTATTTAGCGCCATATCCAGCGAGTAACATCCAATATCGGCCATTGCGCCTGCTCCTGCAAGCTTTTTACTTATGAATGTGCCTCCAGGCATACCTCTGCGACGTCCGCCGCCTGTTTCGACGTAGTAGACGTTACCGAGACGCCCGGATTGCACGATCGTTTGCAGAAGTTTCATATTCGGATCGTAGCGCGGTTGGAAGCCTAACGTAAGCATCTTCCCGCTTTCCTTCGCTGCCTGCGTCATTTCTATTCCTTCTTGAAGCGTGACTGACATCGGTTTTTCAAGCAGAACGTTTTTACCTGCGCGCAAAGAATCGACCGTCGTGATATGATGCGATACGTTCGGAGTGCAAATGCTGACTCCATCCAAATCCATTCGCAACAGCTCGGTGTGGCTGTCGAATGAAGCTGTTTCTTTCAACCCTTCGGCTTCTGCAAACGCGAGCGCCTTACCCGCAATGACGTCTGCCACACCTACAATCTCAACGTACGGCAGCTTTTTATATGCCGATACGTGTGCTCTGGCAATGCCACCAGTTCCGATTATCCCAATACGCAGCTTTTTACTCATTGTCCAATCCTTCTTCCTAAATAATATGTATGAAGTGAACTTTCCATTAATAGCATTACAGATTTAAGATAGCATACAGAAGGGACAAAAGTTAGTTCAGTTTGATGTCATTTGATGTGCAATTTTGCGACAGAGTCGATCCCCTCAATATTTTTTGGGGGTCTGATACTCCATAAGATAATGAAAGAGACTATGACAATGACTAGACATACCCAATAAACGTCACGGATACCGGCAAACTGAGCAATGATACCCCCGCCTAAGTTACCCACTAACCTTCCGATAATAGACCCATTGTAATAAATCGTTGAGGACATTCCCGGTGAATTTGGAAGCAGTTCCGTGAAGTAGCTTAGTCCATTGCCCATAACAATAGCGACAAACACTGCCTGCAGGAGCTGAGCTGCGATAAGCTGCCAGGAGTGCGTTGAAACACTTAATATAATGTTGTAAATGATTGCGATAAAGCAAGCGCCGATTAATAATAAATGGTTCGATAACTTTCTGCCCAAGGCTCCTAGCATAAACATAATGGGAATTTCCAAGCCAGCGCAGATACTAACAACCAGCCCAACGTCTGTATGTGTGCCATGAAGCTCGTTTACAATCAACAATGGCGTGATGATACCGTTTATGGCATTTACCGCAAAAAGAAGAATGAAAGCAAGCAGTGGAAACCAAATCTGTTTACGGTTGATTGAAATGGTGTCAGCACTACCTTGTTTCTTTTTTTGAGCCGTTCTTTTTTTAGGCAGAAATAGCAATACTATAGACGCAATAGTAATAAAAATGGCGGAGGTTCCCAGAAAAAGCCCCTTGTATCCAACCGCTCCTAAAATTATAGTTCCCACTAACGGCCCTACTAGGAATCCAAGAGATACAATTGAACGCAATGTAGACATCGCAAACGTCTTTTCATCGGAATTGCTTTCATTTGCCGATTCCTGAGCATAGGCATAAATCTGAGGCATGGCAGCAGCCCCTAAACCGCTAAAGAAACTAACGATAATAAGCAGAATGATGAAGTTAGCAAACATTAGGTATGAAATATAGCCCAACGCAGATGAAACCGTGGCTAATGTAATTATTAATTTACGGTCCAATTTGCGATCCGAATATTTCCCGATAAAGGTGTTCGCCACAACACCGCTTAATGAACTCACAGCTGTGAATACGCCAAAAGTTCCCGCACTCATTCCCAAATACTCTGTACAATAGAGTGCTAAATATGGCATTGTAATCGAAATTCCGATGCCGATCAACAGTACACAAATAACAAATAAACGATATCCCTTAATTGCAAACAATTTGCTTAGACGTGTGTACACTTTTGCCTCCTTATAAACATTTGTCTCTGACACACATCTAATTATGTAGTAAATGAATAAACGACCGATATACCGTTAGTCCCAAATCTTTGCCTATTCCTCTCATATCCAATAAAGCGTCAAATGCTTACGTTAACGCTTTAAGATGTTTGATATCTTGTATAGGCGGAAATCCGAACATTCTAGAATACTCACGGCTGAATTGGGATGAACTTTCATAACCTACTCGATATGCAACATCAGAAGCATCTGCAGACTCCGTTAATAACAGACGCCGAGCCTCCTGCAGTCTCATTTGTTTTTGATACTGAATAGGACTCATGGCTGTTACATCTTTGAAGTGTCGATGAAACGATGAAATACTCATATTTGCTATTTCGGCAAGCTCCTCGATCCGAAAGGAATGATTGAAATGATTCATGATATGCTCAATCACATCTCTGATTTGGCGGATCGAGCTCTCTTCCATGACAATTCCCTTTAAAATGTCTCCATTCCGACCTTGCAGCACCCTATAAACAATTTCCTCCGTATATAATGGGGCAAGCATAGGAATATCTTCAGGCGTATCTAAAAGACGGGCTAACCTAAGCACCGCATCTAATAGTGACGATTCAATATTGCTAACATACATAGCTCGTTTAGCGCTTTCTTTCGGTATAACTGGAAGTTCGGAGTCATGTAAAACCTTTAAGATTTGACTAGGTGAGAACTCAAGCCTAAGACCTAAATACGGTACATCGGGAGTGGCTTCAGTAACTTGAGTAGTAACCGGCAAATGAACAGATGCTACAAGGTAATCGGCAGGACTATAATTAAAACGTTCCTTTGCCAGCCATACCTCCTTCTCGCCTTGTGCAACCAAACAAAAGGACGGCTTGTATACGCCATGACTTGGCCCAGACGCATTTGAACGGCGCATAAAATATAGAGACGATATAGCCGTTCTCTGAACTCCGTCCACTTCTAGATATCGTTCAATGATATTTGCGAGCTCATTCTGTCTTGTAGTTATTTTAGACATTTGATCATCCCCGTTCCGTTTACTTTATTGTTCGATTATAGTCCATATTTATTTGTTAAATAAGTGGTAGTGAGAGGAATAGGCAAGCATTTGACACGAATGGGATAACGATCGCTTTGTCATATGGTGCATAATAAGGATGTGAAAAACACATAATCATTCATAATACTGGAGGATTTATATGCAAAATGTAACGTTAAACAATGGTGTTGAGATGCCTCTACTCGGATTTGGTGTTTTTCAAATTCAAGATGAAAATGAATGTGAACAAAGCGTTTATGACGCTATTACGGCGGGCTACCGGCTGATTGATACCGCTGCCTCTTATCTAAATGAGGAAGCAGTTGGTAGAGCGATCAAACGTAGTGGTGTGCCAAGAGAGGAATTATTTATCACTACGAAACTTTGGGTACAGGATACCGGTTATGACCGCACGAAAAAGGCATTCGACAATTCACTGAAGCGATTGCAATTGGATTATTTGGATTTGTATCTAATTCATCAGCCATATGGAGATGTATACGGTTCTTGGCGCGCGATGGAAGAATTGTACCGTGAAGGCAAGGTCCGGGCAATTGGAGTCAGCAACTTTCATGAGGATCGTCTGATCGATTTGATTCTCCATAATGAAGTGGCTCCAGCTGTAAATCAGGTTGAAACACACCTTTTCAATCAGCAAATCGAAAATGCGAAGTTTATGAAAGAGCATCATGTTCAGATCGAATCGTGGGCGCCTTTTGCCGAAGGGAAAAATAACTTGTTCCAGAATGAGGTATTGGTACCTATAGCTGAAAAGTACAAAAAATCCGTTGCTCAAGTCGTTTTACGTTGGCTGACACAAAGAGAAATCGTTGTGATTCCAAAGTCGGTTCGTAAAGAAAGAATATTCGAAAATTTCAATGTTTTCGATTTTGAATTAGATCAATCGGATATGGAGTTAATTGCAGCGTTAGATACGAAGCAGAGCCTGTTCTTTTCACATCGCGATCCGGAAATGGTGAAATGGATCGGCAACCGTAAACTCGATATCTGACAAATCGCAAATAAATAGTACACCCCCAAAATCAAATCATTTTGATTTTGGGGGTGTTTTATGTCATGACAGAGACTCATACCTGACGTATTGTATCATGACAATATTTCGATATACCCGTCTGTTCCATTCACGCGAATTAGTTGCCCATCTTTTATTATTTGGGTAGCATTCTCCACCCCGACAACTGCTGGCAAACCATATTCACGTGCGATAACGGCTCCATGGGTCATCAGCCCTCCGACCTCGGTAACTAGTCCTTTAATGGATACGAACAATGAAGTCCAGCCAGGGTCAGTAAAGGCGGTGACCAATATATCTCCATCTTCCAGAACAGCATCTTCCATGTTTAAGATGACGCGCGCTCGCCCCTCTATAACTCCGGTAGAAACAGGCATACCTGCAATCGCTTCGGCTGGGATATTTTCTCGATCGTACTTACCCGTAATGATTTCACCATCAGACGTGATTACACGTGGAGGAGTTAGTTTTTCGAAAAAGCGGTACTCGTCTTTTCGTTTACTGATGATCTGGTAATCCAGTTTATTTGTGAGTACGACTTCGCGAAGTTCTTCAAAAGTGAGATAGTATATATCTTCTTTTTCATGAATTACACTAGATTGGACGAGTTGTTCGGCTTCTTTAAGTAAAGCCTGCTTATATATGAAGTAGCGATTGATCATGCCGTATTTTGGATACTCACGATAACCGATGAAATTCCGGATTAAGCTGATCACTCTTTTTGTCTCTTCAGCTTTTTGTTCACCATCCGGCAATTGCTTCAATCGATCTAATAACTCATGTTCTTTTTCTAAAGCTTCCTGTCGCCCTTGCTCAAATTTCCGTTTGCCAGCATTAGGCTCAAAGTTTTTGATATTACTGAGAATCATGGGGACAAGCGTAATTGGTTTTTCACTCCAACGTGTTCTGGAAATATCGATTTCGCCGGCGCATCGCATTCCGTATTTGCCCAGATAAGCTTTAATAGCGTCTTGCGTCTCTTTTCCGCCATCAAACTTAATCAGTCCATCCAAAAAGTTCTCATCTTTTACATGTTGTAAATAATCAATGACTTCCGGATAAGGACGAATCACATCTGCGACATCCAATAGCGCCAGACCCATTTCCGAAGTAATGTTGTTTGGTACAGATTGAGATAGCGTATCTGCTGCGTTTTTTTCACCTAACCACTCGTACATTTTTTCGTTGATCCACGACGAAGCATTCATAGCAGTCATAAAAATGTTCGAGCTTTGCGGGTCAAATAAGATCTTCTTTAACTCCTGGAGATCTTCCAAAATAAAATCAAATAAAGCTGCTCCTGATTTCGTTTGGATGTTTTGCTTTAATTCTTCTATCGATATTTGACTGTTCTTAATCAAATCAGAAACGATAGCCGGATCGTTTTCGATTTGTGTCTGAAAATATGCAGACGACTTACCTTTACTGCTATTATCGTGACTTAGTTCTTTTCTATCATCTGGCAACGATTTTATATAGTCACGCTCTATTAAGGTCAAAAATGCGTCTTTTGTGAGTGGATCGGATTTTCCCAGGGTATTTATGAAAGTTTCTCTTCTGACAGGTGAAGCCAGCATATGTGTAACATCAACAAACAACCTTCCACCAGCTTTACGCATAGGTGCAGGAGTTATTAACATGTAAAAAGACAGTCCCAATGGTTTCATGGGATCGGTCATCATTTGTTGATGGCCGACAGATACATAAACGTGATTTTCTTGATCATTCGCTTCGGGAATCGGGAATAAAGTAGTGATTGGCCGATTTTGGACAATATAAAATGTATCATCAACCAAACACCATTCGATATCCTGAGGACGCCCGAAATGAGCTTCAATCTGTCTTCCGATGCGTGCCAGTTGTAAAATTTGTTGTTCAGTAAGCGTTTGATTCTGCTGCAGTGCCGGATCGATCTGCTGTGTCTCTGTTCCGCCTTCATTTCGTCCGTAGATAGCTATTTTTTTGGTTGCTATCCTCTTATCGATGATTTCTCCATCCTGTACTTTATAACAATCGGCAGATACCAAGCCAGAGACTAATGCTTCTCCAAGTCCAAAACTGGCATCGATTGATAGCTGCTTCCGGTTAGATGTAATGGGATCAGCTGTGAATAAAATGCCAGAAGCCTGTGGGAATACCATTCTTTGAACGATAACGGATAAATAAACATGCCTGTGGTCAAATCCATTTTGTATACGGTAGATTACCGCCCGATCCGTAAATAGGGATGCCCAACATTTGCTGATATGCTGCAAAATGTCTTCGAGTCCGATGATATTTAAATAGGTGTCTTGTTGGCCAGCGAATGAGGCATGCGGCAAATCCTCTGCAGTCGCACTAGAACGTACCGCATAGGCATGTTCATCACCAAACGGGATGAGATAGTGAGTGACTGCATTCACAACTTCGGAAGGAATTTCTACATCTATAATGATTTGTCGAATCTGCTTGCTGATTTCACTAATTTGATCTCGATCTGCTGCTTTTAGCATAGCTAGCCGATCCACCAATGATTGAAACGTTACGTTATGTTCGATTGCCTTTTGATATCCCGCTGTTGTAACACAAAACCCTTCTGGAACTTGAATGCCTGCCAATTTTGATAAATCCCCTAAATTCAACCCTTTTCCGCCAACGAGCGAAAGCTGCGTATTGTCCATTTCCTGAAAATCGAGAACTAAAGGACTCATTCAACACCTCTCCTAACCATTAATTTGAGAAAAACATTTCACAAGGATTTAAATCTGATTTGTTCCAACCACTCTCCTTCAATCCTCCTTCCCCTTGCCCGCTACTCAGCTGCAAATATCACTGAATGTAAACTTATGTATTTCGTTTTCCTTAGTAATCCATCGATATGATCAAAAATTGTTTTTCTTGATATATCATTATACCTATATTATTCTTATTAAGGCGTTCGATTCTTCCAAGTATCCTTCTCGCCAGAGGGTTGGATTGGCGGCATGGTCTTTGTATCATTCGATTTTTCTGTTACCAAATATGATGGATCTGAGTATGTTCTTGAGGAGATACGTATCAGCTAGTTAATATTTTAGTAGACAAAAGGACCTCAGCTTCCAATTGTGTTGGAAATTGCGGTCCTTTTCTTTGTGTTCTGGGCTATCACGGTAAAGGGTAAGCCGCCGCCTCGCCTGTCGATGATTCGTATGCTTGCAGAACCGTATCGAGCAGTCCTGGGAAACGAGCTTCCAAATCTTCATGCCGAATGCTCTGCAGTCTCTGCGTGCCTTGAATTCGGGTACGAACAATTCCCGCTTCACGGAGAGTTCGAGTATGATGGGACAAGGTTGACTTGACGATTGGCAATTCAAGATTTCCGCATGACCCCTCCCCCATTTTGACCAATGTAGCCACCAATCGTATACGAATTGGATCGCTAAGTGCATAAAGTACTGAAGTGAGTTGAAGATCCGCTCGATCGGGATGATGTAACACTTTCACCTGAAGCGTCCCCTTTCATCGATAAATTGTAATCGTTGTCAGAGAATTAGTTAGTAAGTTGTAATTGCATCTTATCACATTCCATGCTATATTTCTAATGTTCGATTATAATCGAACATTAGAACTTGGAAATGAGGGATATCATGTCAGATATAAACCAAGCCGTTCGTGCAAGCGTAGACAAGGAACAAATCCGCGAAGGTGTCGTCACGCTTCTGCTCGGATTTACCATCGTGCTTGTCATTATGAATACGATGATGTTCAATCTCGCATTGCCCGATGTCGCGAATGATTTCGCGCTTTCATCCACCTCTGTTTCCTGGATCGTGACAGGATACTCTATTCTGTTTGCTATTTCATCCATCACGTACAGCCGACTGTCGGATTTCATTCCAATCCGAAAATTGTATGTAATCGGCATACTCTCGTTCGGCGGTGCCGCTATGATCGGTTTATTCAGCGATAGCTTTATTCCGCTCTTAGTCGCGCGTCTGCTTCAGGCTTCCGGCGCTGGTGCCATTCCAGCACTTTCCATGGTTCTCATTACAAGATATGTTCCTGTAGGCAGAAGGGGCAAAGCAATGGCCGCCATTATGTCAGCTGCTTCGCTTGGTTTAGGCTTAGGTCCCGTCATCGGAGGCGTAATTGTCGAATACTGGGGCTGGCATTATCTATTTGGCGTCACTTCGCTCACTTTGCTGTTGATCCCTTTCTACGTCCGTCTGCTTCCCAAAGAAACGCCGGCAAAAGGAAGCTTCGATCTGCTTGGAGCCTTATTCGTGGGGATAGGAACGACGGGTCTACTGCTTTTCCTTACTAGTCAGGACTGGTATTGGCTGATCGCCGGTCTGATCGCAATCTTCCTGTTTATTGTGCGCATTCGTATGGCTAAAGATCCGTTCGTCCAACCGGCTCTATTCCGGAATGCACCTTATTTGATGGTCAGCGCCGTCGGGATCGGTGCCTACCTGTGCAGCTTCGCCACCTTGTTCATCATGCCGCAAATTCTAGTTCACCAATTCGGACTTTCGGCAAGCCAATCAGGCTTAATTATCTTTCCTGGTTCCTTATTGGCCATGATTCTCTCACGTTTGGTGGGCAAAATAATCGACCGCTTCGGAAATCGTTTTATCATTCAATACATCCCTTTGCTCGTACTTGCTTCTGTCGTCTTGTTCGCACTCTTCGCTGCACAATCTTCATGGGCGATTCTATTCATCTATATGCTAATGAGTGTCGGCTTTACGTTCATTTCCAGCAGCGTCTCGAACGAGTTGTCCCGACTGCTGCCTGGATCACAAGTGGGCTCAGGACTTGGATTATTCCAATTACTGCAATTCTTCAGCGGTGCATTCGGGATCGCGGCAACAGCAACGGCGCTCGAATGGCAGCAAGTTCGTACGCTAGCCTCCGCCTATTCAAGCATCTTCTGGGGAATGACTGTTATCGTAATGCTCGCCATGGTCTGCTCCTATTTCTATATCCGAAATTCCAGACGGATCAGCCGGTAGCTCAAAATAAAAAGAGGCACATCTTCGCTTCGAAGATGTGCCTCTTTCGTAAGTTATTAACGCAGAGGCTTGAATGCGGCGCGCAGCTCTTCAGCCAATAGCTGCGGTCATCATTCCATTAGATTCCATCCTAAGGACAATTCTTATTCGTTTGACGACGAATATCCGGGCAGTTTGACTTAATTCGCATCCGTCCTCACTTCGCCTTCGATCGGCATAATAAGAACAAGCTCAGACTCTTTATTGATTAAGCGTTTAATGGTGGCTTGCTCCTTACTTTCACCATTGCTGTCTACCGTTCCGTAATGCAGCAACTCCGCCATAAGATTATCCATAAAATACACGGACTCGCCAAATGCTTTCGGTTCTTTGCCTGTTTCCCCATTTCCCCCTATTGTATCCTTTTGCCATTTTATTTCGGCAAGGCCATTTTCGTTGATTTCAACATAAGTCATTAATCCTCTATACTCTGTGAAATAACGGAGGGCTTCTCCTCTTGGAAAGGTGTATATGGTAGTATAGCCTTCCCCATAAGGTAGAATATCTGTCTCCAAGTTTAACTTTGGAAGGGCAAGTGCAGCCATACGCGCATTTACAAGGTCGCCGCTTCTGAGCGTTTGGAACTGCTCCTCGCCAGTCGGCGTGCGCACGATGACTTCCTTGCTTTCACTGTCATACGTTGTCGTGCCGCCTAGCATTTCCGTTACGAAGCGAACGGGTATGTAAGTTCGTCCTCGCTTCACTGTTACCGGTGCGTCTAATGCAATTTTTTTCCCGTTGATGTCAGCTGTTCTCAAGCCATCCATCAAGCGCACCGTTATTTTAGTGACCAGATTATTGATAATGATGGTCTTTGTAGATGTCTCATAGGTATAGCTGATTTTAGCAGGATCATGAAAAGATCTTAATTGGACCATCGTTCGGCCGTTCACATTTAATACGTCGTCCTGGTAGATGCCATCGATAAACACCTTTTGCGTTACTATCGTGGAAGGCGCAGCCTTAACCGCAGATCCTCCATTTAGTACTCCCGCTATCGTTAATGCAACCGCAGCGGTTTTCATCCATTTTTTCATCTTAAATTCCTCCCAAAATAACGCATATCAGCATTAAGACGAAATAGTATGGATATATGTTACAAAAAAAGAAGAAACTATCGAACTAAACTATCTGTTACTCCAAGTTTTCTCGGTTCAGCCTCCACTACCGCAACGGCCCGTACAGGTGACCCGTCACCACTGACGATGCGCAAAGGAAACCCGTAAAACATAAAATCGGTATCCACGGGAAGTCGATCCAAACCATGCAGTCCGGTATACGTTATAATATCGATTCCTAACAACGACCGCTCCAGCTCTTCTGACAGTTCGCCGCCGACAAACGGCGGTCGCAGTGCAGCGAGCCGCTCAAAACATTCTAGCCCAACGGATTCTATGAAAAACAGCCCACGGCATTCCGGCCAAGCAAGGTCTTCGATCCGTACTACACGCGATGCTCCAAAAAATCGCTCTAATGGCAGTTCATCTAATGTCGCGGCACCGGGGTGCATATGAGAAGGCGCATCCACATGGGTTCCGGTATGACTGCCCATCGAAAGCTGTCGCAATTCCCAGCTCTGGCACTCGTATGTATGTGCTACCTTGACTTTTACCTCCGGATCGCCGGGATATACGGGCATACCATCAGCAATCGGTAACGATAAATCAATCACTCTCACTCAGACTCATCCTTTCCTACTAGTCAGATGAACAAGCTATCTTCTTATTTTGAGCATATACAAGTTATATCACAAAACTTCAATCTAAGGATGTGACTTACTATGGCAACAAGAATGACAAGAAATTATACTGTCCATGATATGAGAGATGAAGTCCTCTATTTTAACAAGCTTTGGAAACGCTCATTCGTTAACGGAAGAGCAAAGTATGTAGCACTTTCAAATCATTCGACCATTAGACTGACAAACACGACTCCAAGTGGTCAGCTCATTCCTGTCGTTATTCAAAAATTCAAAAAAGGAAGTGTCGTTGTCATTATCGATACAGCAGTACATTTACCGCCACATTCAACGAAGAGACTATAGCAGACTGAGGCTTGAATCACTCAAGTCGTATGTCCGCTATCTGTCGGAGCAGTTTGCCATTCATATTGAATATCAGATAAACTTTCTTCATTTTCATGTCCTCTAGCAATGACCTTAAATCCATGCTTTTCATAAAATCGTTGTGCAATTTTATTCACTTCAAAAGTGTATAAAGTTAATTTGCCGCTCGATTTATCTTTCACTCTATTTAATAGTGTTTGGCCAATGCCGATTCCTTGATAATCGATATGAATATAAAGTTGGTTTATTTCACTTTCATTGTAAGCAATAATTCCGACTACTTGTTCATCAATAATCACTACTTCTATTTGAAACCGCACCGGCAATATATGATTCAGAAAATAAATGTGCTCCTCCATGCTGCGGATTGCTTTCTGCCCGAGTGCCCTTTCCTTACTATCACGCCACATTTTCACTGTTTGTTCGGCATACTTGTGTTCGTATTGATTGATTATAAGTTTGTTTTGATCCACAGTAATACCTCCTATTGGCATATCCATTCTTAGACGCTCGATAGACTAATGCTATTCAAGTTTGCGATGCTTGATGTCATCGCTCCACCCGCCGCACCCATGTTGGAAATGAAAAAAGAGCCCCGCATAGTGGGCTCTCCTTCATTTAGCTACATCAAGTATTTTCCCGTGATCGAATGCTCTGCATGAACAATTTGCGGAACTGTGCCTTCGAACACGACCTGACCGCCCTTACTGCCTCCGTCCGGTCCCATATCGATGATCCAATCCGCTTGACTAATCACTTCGAGGTTATGCTCGATGACGATCACTGTATTGCCTGCATCAACGAGACGGTTCATAATCTCTAGTAGATGACCGATATCTGACATATGCAGGCCGGTCGTCGGCTCGTCCATCACGTAGATGCTGCCCTTTTTGTGCAACTCGCTTGCTAGCTTGATACGCTGACATTCTCCGCCTGAGAGCGTGCTTAGCGGCTGGCCCAGAGTAATATAGTTCAGCCCCACATCACTCATCGCCTGGAGCTTACGAACAACTTCTTTGAGTTGAAAGAAATCCAATGCTTGCTCAACAGTCATCTCCAACACATCTGCAATGGACTTGCCGTTCAGCTTATAGGACAGTACCTCTTCCTTGAACCGTTTGCCTCCGCATACTTCGCATGGCAGCTTGACGCTGTCCAGGAACGCAAGGTCTGTATACACTACGCCTAACCCTTGACAATTCTCGCAAGCACCTTTGGAATTAAAGCTGAACAAGCCTTGGTTTACCTTGTTCGCAGTAGCAAACGCTTTGCGGACATCATCCATGATGCCTGTATAGGTCGCAGGATTCGATCGTGTAGACACGCCTACCGCCGATTGGTCGATGACGATCGCATCCGGATGCTCGCTGAGAAATACATCGTTAATCAACGTACTCTTGCCCGAACCTGCTACACCAGTAACGACTGTCAGCACCCCAGTTGGTATATCGATATTTACGTTCTGCAGATTGTGCAGGTTGGCATTCTTTATGGTCAGCTTGCCGGATGACTGTCTGCAATCATGCTTCAGCTCGAGCGGCCGTTTCATATGAGTCCCTGTCAGTGTACCTGACTCTAGCAAGCCCTGATAGCTACCTTCATACATGATAGTACCGCCGCGACTGCCGGCGTGAGGCCCAACATCGACGATATGATCCGCTACCTTGATCACGTCAGGATCATGCTCGACGACAATTACGGTATTGCCCTTATCCCGCAGCTTCTGAAGCAATTCATTCAAACGGTGTACATCGCGAGGATGCAAGCCAACGCTTGGTTCATCGAATATGTATGTAACATCCACTAGACTTCCGCTCAAGTGCTTCACCATCTTGACTCGCTGCGATTCGCCGCCGGACAGCGTATCCGTCTCGCGATCCAGCGTTAAGTAGTCAAGCCCGATATCCACTAGATGCTGAAGCCGCTCCGTCAGAGACTTGACGATCGGCGCAGCTACAGCGTCGTCAATCTCCCGAATAACACGAATGAGCTGTCCGACCTCCATGGATGACAACTGCGCAATATTAAGTCCATTAATTCTGCAGCCAAGCGTTGCCTGACTGAGTCTCGCACCGCGGCAGCTGGAGCAAGGGCCTTCGGAAATATAAGGCGCAACCGATTTCTGAGTGCGCTCGGACTTCGTCTTCAGATCTTGCTTGATGTATTTGTTCGTGAACTTCTCAATAACGCCTTCCACTGTAATATTCATTGCTTTGCCGGCGAAATCCATCTGAACTTTCCTCGCCTTGCCGTACAGCAGTTGCTCCAGATCCTCATCCGAATAATCGCTCAGCTTCTTGTCGGGTTCGAAAGGCCCCGATTGTACGACCATATTCCACTCCCAGCCGTCCACCGTATAGTCCGGCAGCAAGATTGCCCCTTCCTTCAACGACTTCGATAGGTCAACTGCTTTACTCATGTCGACGCCTAGCCTGCGACCGATCCCGTTGCACTCGGGACACATGCCTTGCGGATCGTTGAACGAGAACATATGGGATTGTCCAACATAGGGTTGACCGACTCGGGAGAACAGAAGACGGAGAATCGGAGAGATATCGGTAATCGTGCCCATCGTGGAATGGGAACCGCCGCCGAGCCGTTTCTGATCCACGATAACTGACATGCTCAGGTTCTCAATCGCGTCCGTATCCGGCTGTGGAACGCGTGGCAGGAAATTGCGCACGAACATGCTGAAGTTCTCATTCAACAGTCGCGTGGATTCTGCGGCGATCGTATCGAAAACAATCGATGACTTGCCGGAACCGGATACGCCGGTGAAAATCGTGATCTTCCGCTTAGGAATGCGCAAAGATACGTTCTTGAGATTGTTTTCTCTCGCACCCGAGATGACGATAAACTCCTGATTAGTTTCGCTCATGATCTACATCCTTCCGATCGTGTTGGTTTCTTTTATAATCGTTTCCGCTACGGTTATATCAGATTATGCAGACATAACCGGCTGCAACGTTATGCAGCCGGTTTATTTATAAATTTATTGTGCCAACTGCTTTTCAAGCTCGCCGCACCAAGCAGTCCAGCCATGCCTTGCGCCTTCAAGTCCATGTACGTTCGAGAATCCCATTTGATCAAGATGAAGATTGATCTTGCCGTCGCCTAAATCCTGCAGCGTCCACACAACCGTGTGCTTCTCTTCTCCGACGGCCCATGTATAGGACAACTTGTCCGGTGGGTCCACGACAAGTACTTCACCGTTAATTATTCCATCCCAATAATCATTCGGCTGAGCGCGAAACTGGAACCTATGTCCTACGATAGGCTTGAAATCATTTTCCAAAACCCATTTGGCTAACTTGCTCGAATCGGTAATTGCCGACCAAAGCTTCTCAATCGTAGTCGTATACTGAAAATCCAATGCTAATGCTAAACTCAAACTTCTTCCTCCTCTAATAGTTGGTTTAAACGCAACATATTCGTACTCCAGAACTTGCTGTAGAAAGCCACCCAATCTTGAATTTCTCTAAGCGGAGCGGCATTAAGTCTATATCTCGTTTCTCTGCCGACCTTTCGGTCAAGTACCAATCCGGCCTCTTTCAGAATGGTCAGATGCTTGGATACCGCTGTACGGCCCATTTGAAACTGAACCGTTAACTCATGAAGCGGTATTTCTGGCGCTTCCGCCAACAGACTAATCAGTCGGCGCCTGGTTGGATCAGCAATCGCGTCAAAAACATCCCGCAACTGGTTGTTCTCGTTCACAACACCCTCTCCTAAGGAATAATATTCGCCACCATTTAGTGTCACAACAATCGTATGACACCATTCGGTGTCGTGTCAACAGCATTTTTATATTTCACATGCATTATTTGGGTTAACTACTGTCTGTCATGTATGCCTAAAGTATCGTTCCCCAATTTAGTAACATGAATATCGATATAATAAAAAAAAGGCAACCGCTTCCCGGTTTAATCCGGAAGGCAATCGCCTTTTCATTTATTTTGTACCTGGAATTATTGGGCTAGTCGATGTTGCCGATCTTTTGGGACTTGTCGGCGAAGCCGGATCTTGATCTGGCTCTGGTGATGGAGCAGGATGTGCCTTAATGTATTCCAATACATTATAGATTTGCTCCGCTGCTTCTGCACGGGAAATTTCCGCTTTTGGATTGAAGTTTCCTTGTGCATCCAGCTTCACAACTTGATAAGCAAGCGCGCGTTGGATCGATCCTTCATAATCAATGGTTAAATCCGCGCTGTCTTTAATCTCGACGGGAACAAGTTTAATCAGAGGAAGATTGCTGTGCGCCTCAATGGTTCTAATAAGCTGATGAGTGAACTCTTCACGAGTCCATTTCATGTTTGGATCCAAATCTGCCGGCAGCTCGACGCCGTTAACGACTGCTGTAATTAGCGTGTTTGCATACCAAGCATCATCGTTTGCGTTTTTGTAATAATCGGTCACTTTAGGCTCTTTCAGAAACCTTACAAGATCTAGATTTAGATTAGCGGCATTAACAATAAGCTGAACGCCTTGTGCCGCTGTGATCGTTTCATTAGGGGCAAAAACCTCGTTTGTTATACCACGGACTATGCCTTGATCATGTAAAGCAACGATTTTATCCTTTGCTGCAATATTTGTTAAATCCGAGAATGGGTTGCTCGCTGCATAGCTTTGTCCCACGAACGTTAGCGTTAAAGCGGTAACTGTAGAAAGTGTAAGCATTTTGAATTTTGTTTTCATTTCTCTCACCTCGTAGTTTGATTTGTTTGTCCTTCACTAGAAATACAATCGAAGAGCCCATTATTTTTCATGCTGCAAAAAATAAATATAGGCCATTAGCTAATCATCTGACTTTAGAGCCGAAGCAACAACAAAATCCCTTGGAGGCCAAGGGATTTTCAGTAAACAGTTAAACGCAACATTACCTTGCATTAAATAAACGGACGACGGTCTAAAATCTTCTGCAGCATTCGATCCCCTTTAACCTGCTCAGGCATCACTGACTGGATGAGTGCTAGTGCGCATACCGTTCCGCACAACGTATGTAAATCTTCAAACAAATCCTCTTCAGGGCCATTGGACAAGACTGTGATACTGCTTAAGAGATGGTGGCCAATCGCCTTTATCATGGAATGCAGTTCACCGGCCCTGTGCCGGGTTTGCTCAGCAGCACTGATCAAGGTGTAAAGGACATCAAGCTCCACGAAAGATAATGCGCCAGCTTCCAGTGGAATCTGTCCTTCATCATGCATGGCCAGGCATGTATCGATCCATTGATTCGGGTACCGCATAGGACGCTTGCGGTAGTTCAGATTGAACAAATAATGAAAGGAGCTCGCTAAATGATGAAATAGCGGTGCGCCGTTACGAATGGTTCCCTTCCGCCAAAATCCGGTTTCCGGGTCAGTCTCCTGATCAAGCCATTCAAAATACCACTTCTCCCACTCATGGTCAACTTCGCCGGTCAGCACTAGTGCAGCGTAAATGCCTGCGCCTTTATGCGATTCTCCCCAAGGGGAATGTGCCCAGTCGAGGCTCTCCATCCAGTCTTGAAGGCCTTCTCGGCTCTTGGCAGCATTCAGAGCCGATATGGGATGGCACGGTCTGCTGTCCAGCAGCTCCAATGCCGCTACGGCATACGCTGTCCTGTGGACAGGGTGATGGCTATTTGCGGTAAAGAGCCCGTCCTCCGGCTGTTGGAAGCTTTGAAGTGTCTTCACCAAACCTTCATGCCAACTACTGCCAGCTTGCGGCAATTCGCCCAGCGTATATAACAAAATGACGGCATCTGCGGTACCGTACAAATCTTCTTCATGAGGATCTGAGAGCTTTTGCCGGTATCCTCCCAAGGAGCCAGTTCGATGAGCATCGATAGAACGACGTACTTTCTTTAGAAATGGTTCGATATTTGTCACGTTGATATACCTCGCTTTGCTAGTTTGATCTCGCTCCAAAATACTGTATAACGACCTCGCGGAATTCGAGAGCTGCCCGCGTAATATACCGATTTCTATGCCATAATAAAGCAATCTCCCGTACCAATTCATGATCTTCAACTTGGAGATATTTGATTTGTTCCCGTGAATCCCTTGCCGTGCTTGGTATGAAAGCTATGCCAATCTCAGCCTCCACAAGTGAACTTAACCTCGCAGGTTCATCACCCTCATATACATATTTAGGTTCAAATCCAGCCGATTTGCAAATAGAGTCCACTAGATCGCGAGTACCGTAACCTCTCTTCACGCCGACAAACCATTCATCTCTTAGTTCTGTCAAAGATATGTGACTTCGGTCGGCCAGTCGATGCCTGATTGGAACAGCGACAAGAACGGGGTCGATAAACACGATTTGACATTCAATGTCCTCCCCTTCTATAGGAGGCGAGGACAAGCAATAATCCACCTCTCCTCTTTGAAGACGAGTAACCATTTCCTCCGTGGTCAACATTTGCACATGGAATTGAATAGTGGGACGTTTTTTCCGAAACTCGCGAAGGATGTTCGGTAACGTGCTTGCAGTAGTCACCGCCAATTCGAGCGTCCCGTGTTCCGGGCTTGCTAAATCGCTAAGCTCTTGTTTCCCTTGTTCTAGTTCAAACAAAGCTCTTTCTGCGCGGCGCAGGAATGTGCTGCCGAACTCATTTAATCGTAGTCTCCTCCCCATTCGATCAAATAATGGAACGCCCAGATCTTCCTCCAAGCGTTGAATCGTTTTGGATAATGAAGATTGTGTTACGTGCAGACTTCTTGCTGCTTCCGTCACATGTTCCAATCTTGCCACCTCGAGAAAATATTGCAATTGAAGCAGTTCCATTACACACCACCCATTCATTCCTTCTAGTCAATGAAATGATAACATAGAATGCGTTGGAATAAATAAGACTTTTCAATTACGATGACATCAATACGCTTTGGGAGGAACCAAAAATGAGTGTTCGCAGCAGGTGGTTGATTATTTCCGTCGGACTAGGGGTACTTTTAAACCCATTAAATTCTTCAATGATTTCAATCGCTATAGCAAGGCTTCAACATGTATATCAACTTGACTTTGCAGAAGTATCCTGGGTTATTTTCGCTTTTTATATCGCGAGCGCAGTCGCTCAACCTGTTATGGGAAAGGCCAGCGACTTATTTGGTCGCAGAAAAATATTTCTTATCGGACTTGTCATAGCTTTCGTTGCATCATTGCTGGCTCCGCTTTCTCCAAGCTTTGGGTGGCTCATCGTCTTCCGCATTGTGCAATCCATCGGAACAAGCATGATGGTCGCTGTTGGAATGGCCATTGTTCGGATTCATATTACGGAGCAGCAAGCGACTGCGCTGTCTGTTATGTCCATATTTTTATCGGGAGCGGCAGCATTCGGCCCTTTTATTGGCGGGATATTGATTCACTGGTGGGATTGGCAAGCTATCTTTTTCGTCAATATTCCGTTTGTGATAGCGAGCTTTCTACTTGCTTGGAGATCAATACCCAAGGATAACCCGACAACATTGGTTTCACAGGGCATCTCCATTCGCAAATGGTTTGATTTGATTGATGCGCTGGGGATCCTGCTCTTCTCATCGGGTCTAGTTACCCTGCTCATTGGATTACTGTCAATCAAATCAACGGGACAAGTCTCGTTCTTACCTGTCTTTCTCGGGCTGTTAGGTCTCGCGCTGCTAGCTGCATTCGTTCGTCATGAGTTTCGAGCGGCGTCACCCTTCATTCCATTGCGTATTTTCGCCAAGTATCCTGCGATGATAGGGGTTAATATCGAATTCATGCTCGTTAACATTCTTTTTTATTCGCTGTTTTTTGGTATTCCGTCCTACTTGCAGGTAGTACGTCATGTCAGCGAATTCCATACAGGGATTCTTATGTTGAGCTTAGGATTGTGCTCGCTCGTAGTCTCACCGATAGCAGGACGATGGATCGATAAGTCAGGGCCTAAGCCGGCATTAATCGTATCCGCAATACTGATGGCATTGGGGTCCGCATGGATCGTGTCATTAAATCAACATTCACCGGTTGTAAGTGTATGTGTTGCGTTAGCTGCATTCGGTATTAGCAACGGCTTGAACAATGTCGGTATGCAAGCAGCCTTGTTCAAAAGTTCTCCGAAAGAAATAATCGGTGTCGCCTCAGGATTATTTAATACATCCAGATACCTAGGAACGATTCTTTCTTCATTGCTGATAGGCATCGTAATGGGCGATAGGTTCAGCAGCGAAGGGTTCCGAGTGCTTGGGATTATTCTCGCGATAATCTCATTGTCCTTGGTGATCATGAGTTGGCGACACCGGGAGTATGGTCAATTAGGTGAGTCGTAGATTTATGGTTTATAGGTCTTCCCTGGCATACATGCTCTGATCCTGTAATCGTATCAATACCTTGCCATAACGGCCGCTCTGGCGGACAACCACTTTACCGGACGGATACGTCTGTTCCAAATAGTCGGCTACCTTTTTCCGATTCCCAGCATCTGCAGGCAGACCACGGCTTCCGAGCCAGTTCATCATTTCTTGCAGTGCCGCTTCTATGGAGATTTCCGCGGTTTTTGTTTCTCTCGATATAAGCGACTCGTAGGAGTAGCCTTTGAGATAAAGCAGGTGAAGCAAATAACCCATCTCCGTCTTTTTATTTTTAAAAGGCTCACCAGTAATAAGCGGATAAATTTCATTTACCAAACTATGCTCGATGGAGCCTGCGGGCATACTCATGTAACAATATTGACTCGCGCAGCCGAGAATCTTTTCCACGCTATCCCAGTCAACAATAACTGGACACATGGAGACAAAGACGAGATCGAAGGCTTGGCTCCAGCCTTTGTCCTGAACGTCGATATCCTCAAACGGTTCGGATACAATCTTCACCTTATTTTTTGTGAATTTCGAAGTGTTTTCTTCTAAAAGCTCGACAAGCGGAAGCGAGGACTCCAAAGCGGTTACACGAGCTCCGAGCTCCGCAAAAGGCACCGTAAATACTCCCGAGGCAGCTCCAACATCCAGTACGGAGGCATTTTCAAGTTGAACCCCTTGCGTTTCTAACCAGCGTACAATACGTGTTGTTCGTTTTCTCCCCTCTTCATTAAAGGATTCCTCATTGAATTTTTTCGCTTTATGATCAAAAGCTTTGGCTGGGACGATTCCAGCCTTTTTCATTTTGTTCACGATCGTATCGCCATTTTCTTTCCATTCTTTTTCCCAAATCGTTTCATTAAAAAAATCGTTCATTTTTTATATCTCACCCTTCACTATTATGGATCTATTATATCTATAATTAAACCGCAAGAAGCGTATTACTTCTTGTTTACCTCATGGCTGCAATGCTTGAAAGCTTCGTCCATTACCGACTGGATCGTGTGCCCCTGTAAATACTGGTGCAAATGCTGCTGCGCACCGTCCATCACCTTTTCAACTAAACATCCGCTTTTATGGGGTCGATGCTGCTCCTGTGATTCATCTCCCGCTTCTGCTAATAGTTGATGTTGCTGCGAACTGGAATTCGAGCATTCGAACAATTGCTGCCGACCTTCAATCACTTGTATCACATTCAGAAAGGTGATTTGATCGGCCGGCCGTGCCAGCTCATAACCGCCGTTCACACCCGGTACCGCACGTACGATCCCATCCTGCCGCAGCTTGGACATAATTTTGGATAAATAGCTTTCGGAAACGCCAAGCGTTGCCGATAATTCTTTGATCCCGACATTGTTGTGACGATCCGAGTGACCCAAATGAAGCAAAGCATGTAGAGCGTAATCTGTACTCTTGGAGAACTGCATAAGTCCATCCTCCCTTCCTATGTTCATCATTATGGATTAGTGTTATCCATAATAACCGATTCAATTTCATATTGCAATAACCTGCTCTTATTAAACAAGTCCCCGAACCCACCCTCACCAAACCCATACATCAGCACATGGTAGTTACATTAAACAACATACAGCCTAGTTACATGCTATCGCGCACTCTTGTAACATTATTGGGCTAATTCATTATGTTTTATAGACATGGCCCTGCATCTATTCAAGGGTCCAACTTCCCGTTGGTGGGTTGTGCTCGCTTGTATGGCTTCGGTTACCAACTTGTTTAGTTATCCAGTAAGTCTGTGCTCCAGTTTTTCTCCTGGATCTTGAAGTCCAACTCACGGTATTTCCGCGACAACTCGTCGACCTCTTTTTGAAGATCTGCGATCTCAATTGTCGTGTAATATTTCACTTCCTGCCGACTGTATCGGTCCTGCTTGATGGAAGCCTCGCCAAGTAATTCATTCAGGATATTGCGATGCTGCATGATGCGATCACGTTCTGCCAACGCTTCTGCCAAGCTTATGCTCGCATCGAAAGGGCTTAACGCGTTCGTCTTATTAATCTTTTTCACCCAAACGACTAGATGATCGAGTGTCCGAGTTAATTCAACCATCAGCTCGGTTGGCGATTCTGAAGGGTTGTCTCCTTCTTGTACCTTTATGACTCTAACTAGGCGCTGCTTGATTTGAGCAACCTTCCGTTGACAATCCGCTCGCATGACAAGCGCTTCCGCTAATCTCATCGTTAATCCCCTCCGATTACATAAAAAATGGTACGAAAAATCATGACTTCGAGAACAATTACAAGTGGCTGGAAATTGAATTATTAATTGTACCCGACTTTTGCTGTGTGTTCACGAGCTCCGTAAGTTTCTCAGACATCACCGCGCCCTCGTCAACAAAGCTGCGGACAAATGTAGGATCTGATTTGATACTATCATTATGACGTTTAATATCCATATTTTGTTGCTCGAATCCTTTGTATTTAAATACACCTAATTGTATAATGTTTCAGACAGAATCGTCCTTGGATATGAATCACAACTTAGATGGGAGCGTAATGAGTTGAAAATAAGCAAACAGAGCGCTGAGCATTATATTTGGGGAGATCAATGCGATGGTTGGCATTTAATGATGAAATACAGTTTTTGGTCATTTCCCAACCGATAAGCAAAGGAGATCGGATTTTGGTCGAATAAGTAAAACGGCAGCCAAATTTGGCTGCCGTTACTTCGTGTATTTATGCTCCCATATCAAGCAGCGTTTCCTCTGTTGCTTTCTTGCGCACGCCGATGCTTGATATACGGAAGGACAACAATGCCGTCGCTGCAGCAATCGTTACGCCAGCAGCTCCGATCCATGTGATGGATGACAGCGACAGCTGCTCGACAACAACGCCTCCGAGTCCCGCGCCGGCAGCCATTGCTAACTGCAGCATGGAAGTGTTCAAGCTGAGCATGATGCCAGAAGCTTCGGGTGCTAAGCTGATTAAATTATACTGCTGAGTAGGACCCGACGACCAAGCCGAGAATGACCAGAGCATAAGCAGCGGGAAGATGACAGCCGCAGATTGCTGTCCGGCCAGTGAGATCAATACGAGCGCAATCGCGTGGATCAGCATCCCGACAACCAAGGTGCGAGGAGCTCCCCATTTATCGGTACTGAAGCCGCCGAGCTTGGATCCGATCAGACTGGCGATACCGAATGCGAATAGTCCAATGCTCACGCCCTGCTCGCTAAGACCTGAGACGTTAAGTAGAAACGGCGATAGATAGGTGTTCGCGATCGAATATCCACCGATCCAGAAGAAGGTGATAAGTAAGGCGACAACGATCTTAGGCTGCTTAAGCAGTGCCAGCTGCTTGCGGATCGGCACCGGTTCTTCCCCTTCCGTTCTTGGAATCGTGAACAGAATAAGCAGGATGGCGACGAGTCCCAGTAGTCCGATTCCAGCGAAAATCAATTTCCAATCATATGCGGCGGCGGCAACCCTTCCTATCGGCACACCTATAATAAGAGCCGTGCTAAAACCCATAACGAGCGTTGCGATCGCGCTTCCTTGCTTCTCAGGCGGAGCTAGCTTGGCTGCTACGGTAAGAGCCGTTACGACGAATACCCCTGTGCTGAGCGCTAAGACGATTCTTGATGCCAATAGGAATCCAAATCCTGGTAATAGGACTGCTATAGCATTCCCTGCCGCAAATACGGCAAGAGCATAGATCAACAGCTTCCGGCGTTCCACTCTAGCCGTTGCGGCCATCAGTATCGGAGTACCGAACGCATAGGCCAACGAGAAAACGGTGATCAGTTGGCCGGCTGCGGACACCGATACGCCTGCATCCTCTGCTACCACATCCAAAATCCCCGCAATAATGAACTCGGACGTACCAACGAGAAAGCTGATGACGGCAAGCATGTAAATTTTCCATGTATTCGACATGATCGTATTGCTCCTCTCTCCACTCCAATGATTTTTCTATATTTCTAAATCTATAGAAATAAAGCTGAAAAAAATGACTGCTTTTTTTTAGCAGCCATCTCGTTCCGTTGCCGGAACAAACCGTTATGCCTTCATATATAGGCTTAAAACCCGCTATATTTCAAGCAAATACGGTGCATACTTCTCCGCCATTTCGCGGTTGACGCTGTAATAGATGTAGGTGCCGTCCTTGCGAGTATTAAGCAATCCGCAGTCCGTTAATTGCTTCAGATGATGAGACAGCGTCGATCCAGCGACGGATTCCAGCTTGCTCCCGATATCGGAGCAGCATAAATTCCGCTCTTCGGTTAGTAACAGAGCGATTTTGAGCCGTGTTGGCTCCCCTAGCGCTTTATACACTTTGACCGCTTGCCGAACTTCCGCGTTATCCTCCACCATCGTCCACACACCTTTGCCGTAGTTGTTATTTCCATGGATGTCGAAATAAAGATATCATACCTTTTTTCGAATGTAAAGCCCTGATAAGAGAGCTTGACTACTCCATAATGTCCGTGACCGCGCCTTTCGAGGCTGACGATACTAATCGAGCATACTTGGCTAGTACTCCCGAAGTCACCTTAAAGGGAGGCTGTATCCAATTCTTAGCCCTTTCAGCAAGCACTTCCTCTGTCACCTCCAGCGTAATTTGTTGCGTCTCGCTGTCGATGGAGACGATATCTCCATTTTGGAGCAGCGCAATTGGACCTCCTACTTGCGCTTCAGGAGACACATGACCCACTACAAATCCATGTGAGCCGCCTGAGAACCTGCCGTCCGTCATAAGCGCTACCTCTCCGCCAAGACCTTTGCCTACGATGAGCGCAGTTACCGACAGCATCTCCGGCATACCTGGACCGCCCTTCGGACCGCAATATCGGATGACCAATACATCCCCTTTGTGAATCTGATCCATTAGAATAGCCTCGGTAGCAGCTTCCTCGCTGTCGAAAACTTTGGCCGGTCCGACAAACCGAAGCTTCTTCATTCCCGACATCTTGGCTACAGCCCCTTCTGGAGCGAGATTGCCCCGCAGCACAACTAAAGGTCCATTTGGCTTCAATGGCTGATCTATCGGGCGAATAATGACCTGATCGTCTTGCAGCGGTGAGGCATCCGCTAGATTTTCAGCTAACGTTTTACCGGTGACCGTCAAGCAATCCCCATGCAGTAGACCATCCGCGAGCAATTGCTTCATTACGCCTGGAATACCGCCTATATCGTTCAAATCCTGCATGACGTATTTGCCGCTTGGCTTCAAATCTGCCAAATGCGGAACACGCAGACGTATCCGTTCAAAATCATCCAATGTTAAATCCACGCCAACCGAATGAGCAATCGCAAGCAGGTGCAAGATTGCATTCGTTGAGCCGCCTAACGCCATGACAACCGTGATCGCGTTCTCGAACGCTTTTTTCGTCATAATATCTTTGGGGTATATGTCCTGTTCCAACAATGACAGAACCTGTCTGCCAGCTACTGCGCATTCAACTGCTTTGTCAGGCGAGACCGCTGGCGTGGACGAAGAACCAGGAAGGCTCATGCCCATAGCTTCCGCAGCTGCCGCCATCGTATTAGCGGTATACATGCCTCCGCAAGCTCCCGGTCCCGGGCAGGCATTGCACTCCACCTTATGAAGCTGTTCATCCGATAGATTGCCTTCATGATATTGGCCAACCGCTTCAAAAGCAGTAACGATATCGATGTTCTTTCCGTCGAGCTTGCCAGGTTGAATCGTTCCTCCATATACGTATACAGAAGGGATATTCATGCGGCCGATCGCCATCAGACAGGCAGGCGTATTCTTATCGCAGCCTCCGATTGCCACAAGTCCGTCGAATCTCTCCGCTCCAGCCACAATCTCGATGGAATCGGCGATTGCTTCTCGGCTTGGCAGAGAGAACAGCATCCCGCCATGCCCCATCGATATGCCGTCCGACACCGTGATTGTGTTGAAAATAAGCGGAGCGCCGCCGTTGCTTCGTGCCCCTTCCTTAGCATGCAAGGCTAATTGATCGATGTGCATATTGCATGGCGTTACCTCGCTCCATGTACTCGCGACGCCAATCATCGGCTTCTTAAAATCTTCATCGGTGAAACCGACAGCACGCAGCATAGCTCTGTTCGGTACTCGATTAACCCCTTCGCTTATCACTTTACTGCGAATACGTAGATCTTTTGGATTTTCCATCCTACTCACTCCTCTGTCGTTTCTTATAACAATTCATATAGTTCCTTCATCGGACGGATAAAATTTTGTTTCATCAACTCTTCCGCATGTTTACTATCCTTCAAGTCCAAAGCAAGTATAATCGCCTCATGCTCTTCGACAGAAGCCTGTGTCGCAGTGATTGACTGCTTGAGGAACACATACTTAAACCGCCGAATGTGAATCTGGAGCGAAGCGCTGAATGAAGCGATATAGGGATTGTCCGATAGCTCGACAATCAGGTTGTGAAACTGTTCATCTGCTTCCATCGCATGATAAGCCTGATTGTTTTTGATCGCGTTAGCAAACTCATCATTAATTGTGCGCAATTGCTCGATCTGCTCGTGAGCAATGGTTTGCGCAGTTGCTTCTGCCGCCAACGATTGTAGAGCGGCCATTGTCGAATACATCTTAAATATATCTTCCTTCTCTATAGCCGTGACTTTGGTTTCCTTGCCGGGGTGCGTGGATACGAGCCCCTGTACTTCAAGCAACTGGAATGCCTCTCGAATCGGTGTACGGCTGACGCCTAGCGTTTCTGCCAATTCAGCGTCAAGCAGCTTCTCACCGGGCTGAAGCGTGCCATCGATTATCCATCTTTGAATTTGCGAAAAGGCTCTTTCCTTCGCGGACATTCGTACGGGCGAGATATAATTTTTAGGTACAGGCATCCCTATCATCCTTACTTCATCATTTTCATATATGCAATATATCGCATACTTGTACAAAACACAATATGCATAATAAAACATCATGATTTGGTTTAAAAAAACCACCGATTTAAAACCATTAAAAAATAATTGCACTTTTTGAAAAATTACGGCCTCTTCCATTGCATTATATAAAGAAATTAGTGTATTATTTGAACTTAGCATAGATAACAATTAGAACCGTGGAGGGCATACGATATGCAACAAAAAATTACACTTCAAGAAGGTCAAAAATTGATCACGAACAAGGATTTTGAAGTAGCGATTGCTCAAAAGAAAATCATTAAACCAATGCAAAACGGAATGCAAATTAGACCTGCCTCGACCATTATCGGGTACAACGAAGACTCCGTTCGCATGTCAGATGGAAGTATCATCCACAGAGCGGCAAATACATTTTTCGTCTAGAGTACGTTTAGTTAGGCGTTTATCTCTCTCCTTATTAAAGGAAGGCTGCCGTTATCGGCAGCCTTCCTTTATTATATCTTTAATCTTTGATCGAATAACGAAACCAATCGAAATACGCAGTCGTCTCAAGAGATTGATTGTAGAGTCCAAAGAAAACTCCTGTAAATCCTCCTGCAACCTCGGTCGATACGAACTGCGTCTCTGCATCGCCCAGTAGCTGCCATGTCTCATCAAGGGACTTATAATAGAATTGATACGTTTCCGCAACGGCCTTAATCTTCAATTCAACTTCCGCGTCTGAGACGGGAATTGAATGCTTGACGATTTTCATACTGCCAATATGCTTGCATAGCGCAATGACGCGCTCTCCATTTCGTATCGTTAGCGCAATCGTATAATAATGACGTTCATCCATATAAATGGCTAGACCCGCTTCGTCACCCTCTTGCGGACGATATTGCAAGCTGGTGGAGATATCGCAGTTCCAATGCCGTTGCCTGCAGCCAATGAAGGCAGGAGTTCCCGGATCATCAAGTCCAGCATTTGAACCTCGTAGAGCCAAATAACTCGGCTTCTCCGTAAGTGACCAATCGACTTGCTTAGCGCTACGGATGAAACTCCACTTCAAGCCTAATTCTTGATACTCGAAATGATCGACTTCGACATCGTCTACCCATGGAACTAAAGGTAAACCGGTCGCTTCCATCTCCAAATCCACAATGCCATTATTGCCAATAATCGGCCATCCGTCTTCCGTCCAGTGAACAGGGGCCAGGAATGTTTCTCTGCCAAGATGATGACGGTATGGATACCCTACAGGCCGTATGCCGAGAAAAACAGCCCACCATTTTCCATCATGCGCTTCAATTAGATCGGCATGTCCAGTAGCATGTATCGGATGATGAAGACTGCGATGAGACAGGATTGGATTAATCGGAGCTGATTCATACGGACCGTACGGATTATCGCTTCTTGCGATTGTCACCATATGTCCGTATTCCGTTCCTCCTTCAGCACACATCAAATAATAGTAGCCATTAACCTTGTAATGATGCGGTCCTTCTGGAAATGCCCCTCCCGTTCCCGTCCATATTAAGCGTGTTTCGCTTAATTTCTGTCCGGTCTCAATGTCGATTTCACATTGATAAATCCCTTTGCTTTGAACAGCCCCAGTGCTCGTGAAGTATACTTTGCCGTCGTCATCAAAAAAGATGGAAGGATCAATGCCAGCCTGCTCAACATAAATCGGATCTGACCATTCCCCTGACGGATCATGCGCCCAAACATAGAAATGTCCGCCATGATCGACATTCGTCGTGACCATATAGTAACGTTCCTTATGATAACGAAGGGTAGGCGCATAGATTCCGCCAGATATGGGCGAACCTTCGAGCTGCAGCTGACTTTCACGCGTCAGACAATGGCCAACCTGCCTCCAGTTGACTATATCCTTGCTGTGCCAGATGGGCACTCCGGGAAAATAAGCGAAAGAACTATTAACCAAATAATAATCTTCGTCAACCCTGCATACGCTGGGATCCGGGTAAAACCCCGGAATAACTGGATTCGTATATTTCATACCTTTACTCCCCCTAGTCCGTGTCTGATGGAACTCATCCTTTCACCGCGCCTGCCGTCAGACTGCGCTCGACCTGCGTACTCATCGCCAAATATAGAACGATCGTTGGAAGCGTAGCCACGAACAGACCCGCGCCGATCGGTCCCCAAGATGTAGAATATTGTCCCGCCATTGACATAATGCCAACGGTTAATGTTTTAATATGATCGGAGCTCACGAATGTAATGGCAAACATCAGCTCATTCCAAGCGGACAAGTAGGTGAAAATCGATACCGTAGCGACTGCAGGCGCGACAAGCGGCACCATAATTTGGGCGAAGGTTCGGTATATGCCGCTTCCGTCGATGAAGGCGGATTCCTCAAGCTCCTTCGGCAATGTATTGAAGAAATTTACGAGCACAACGATGGCTAACGATAAGCCAAACCCTGTATATGGCAAAATTAATGCCAGATGAGAATTTAACAAACCAGCGTTTTTGAGGATAAGGAAGATAGGCAGCAAGGCAGCGTGAATCGGAATCATCAATCCTATCATAAATACCGTATTCATGACTTTGCTCAGCTTCCACTTCAGCCTGGAGAGGGAATACGCGGCCATAGTTGCCAGAATGACGGTTAGAACTATCGTGACAAATGTTACAACCAAGCTGTTGATAAAATACAGACCTAATTTACCGCCCGTGAATAACGATTCATAATTTTCCCAATGCCATACATTAGGCAATCCTATTACATTGCCGCTGAAAATTTCAGCGTTGTCCTTTAACGAGAACAGAAATAGCCAAATGAGCGGAAATATTTGAATAATCGCAAACAAAATGAGCAGCATTTGCAATAGCAAAGAACCGATTCGAATTCCGCGTTGACGATGCGGAGCAATCGATGCCGAATGCGTTGTCATGAATGAGTCCTCCGTTCCCAACTTGATGGGGTTAGTCGTCTGTTTTGAACATTTTCTGAATGAGCACTGTAAACAATAAGCATTCTAGAATAATCAGGATGGCAACTGCGCTGCCGTATCCATATTGATATTGCTTAAAGATATTGCTGAACATCCATGTACTAGGCACTTCCGTCGCATGCAAAGGGCCACCGTTCGTTAGCACATAAATAAAGTCGAACATCTTCAACGAGCCGATCACAGCGAATATTGTCGACAATTTCAACATCGGTTTTATTAGCGGTATCGTAATAAAAAAGGCCGATTTGACTCCAGTAGCACCGTCGATTCTCGCAGCCTCATATAGATCATCCGGAATCGATTTGGCAGACGCGTACAACAGAAGCATATGATAGCCGATATACTGCCAAACGATCGGCACGAAGGAAGCGACTAGCGCGGTCGTTTCACTGCCCAGCCATTCGCGCTGCCAGGATGCCAATCCGATATCGCCTAAAAGCTGATTAAGCAGACCGAACGATGGATGATAAATCTTCAGCCACAGCTGTCCGATGACCACGGTGGACATAACGACAGGAATGAAATATACCGAACGGTAAAAGCGGCTTCCCTTTACGGAGCTAGCCAGCACGAGCGCCAATGCCAGTGATATCGGAAGCTGAACGAATACGGAAAGAACCGCAAGAATAATTGAATTCCATAACGATTGAGTGAAGATGTGGTCATTACGGAACATCGTTAAATAATTGTCGAAGCCAATGAACGCACCGGCTCCAATGCCGTCCCACTTTAGCAGACTATAATAGAATGAAATAAAAACGGGAAGAAGCACGATTACGGCATACAACAAAAAGGCCGGCAGCGTGAATAAGAGTATAGCTTTCTTGTTGCTTAACACTCGGTCCATAATATACCTCCTTAATGAGAAGGAGGGGATCAACTGCATCCCCTCCCCATGTGTGCATTGTTATCTTTCCAACGCTTGCATCTTGGCGCTGAAGTCTTGAGGTGTAGTCTTGCCCGCTAACAGCTCAGCAACAAGATTTTTATGCGTTTCCGCTTGTTGTCCTTCGAGGAACAAGTCGTATACGGGCACAATTCCAGTGGCGCTGCTATAAAGGTCGGAAATGTCCTTCAACAAAGGATCGATCTCCGAATCATCAAATGTTGCGGTATTCCACGTCGGCAATCCGGCTCCGGTCTTATAGCCGCCGCTTGAGAGATTCTCCGTCATGTATTTCAAGAATTCGACCGCTTGTTCAGGATATTTGGTGCCCGAGCTAACCATGAATGTATCAAGCATTCCGCCGATCCACTCATTCTCGTTGCCTGCAGCCCCTTCAATAACAGGGAACTTCAAAACTTTAACTTTTGCTTTGACTTCTGGAGCTGCGTCCAGTGTTTTGGCAAACCAGCTGCCGTTAAAGTACATCGGAATTTGTCCGGTCAGAAATACAGCTTCCGACTCATCCCGAGTCAATCCCAGGTTGCCTTTCATAAACGCTTCGGCCGTTGCCATTTCTTGAAGCAGCTCGGCTGATCTAATGAATGCAGGGTCTTCGAACGAAGCCTTACCTTGCAGCGCGTCATTGTTTAATTGAGCTCCGCCTTGACGTACCGAAACGATGTTGTGATAGAACATGCTAGGCCACAAATCCTTGCCGCCAACAGCTATTGGATCGATACCCTTAGCGCGGAAAGCTTTCGCCGCTTCAAGAAGCTCAGCGTAAGTTGTTGGCACTTGAATGCTGTTTTTGTCGAACAGCTCCTGATTGACGAAGAACGTGCCAAGCCACATCGTATAAGGCAATCCATATACTTTATTATCGTAAGTAAAGTTGTTCAGGGAATTGGCAACGAGCTTGTCTTTCGTGCCGTCGTTCAAATATTCATCCAAAGCGAGTACTTTATCGCCGTCAACAAAAGGCTTCGAGAAGCCCGCTCCCCATGTGTAGAAAATATCTGGAAGCTCGTTCGCCGCTGCTGCGGTTTTCACCTTCGTTTTATAAGCTTCGTTCTCAGTGGCTTCCACTTCTACCTGCGTTTCCGGATGTTCGGAGTTCCAAGTATCGACCAGCTCATCCAAAACAGGTTTGAAGTCTCCAGAAGGCCATATGGTCCATAGCTTGAGCTTCACCTTCTCCGTTGCCGCGCCGCCGTTAACTTCCGATCCGCTGTTCGACTCGTTGTTGCTGCTTGAACATGCGGCTGCCGATAACACTAGCAAAACAGCCATTGCGAGAATTAACATCTTTTTCATTTTTCGGTTCCCCCTTTATTGGTTTGCGCACTAATCTTCTCATGAAGCGCTTTCGCGCAGAACCGATAAATTTTACTTCAATGGTTAATATTTTTACGATATTCATTCACGGACATACCTTTATACTTTTTGAAACATATCCCGAAATAATGAGCGTCGTTATAGCCTACATCGTTCGCAACCTCATATATTTTCATCTCGGTGCGCATTAGAAGCTGCTCCGCCCTTTCCATTCGCAGTTTCGTTATATATTCTACGAAAGAGCTTCCCGTGCCGGATTTAAACATTCGACTAAGATAGCTGGGATTTATATAGAAGGTGTTAGCGACGGTCGTCAGCGAAAGCTCCGGATCGGCATAATGGCGTTCCAAGTGGCGTTGCACCTTTTGTACGAGCTGACTATTGTTCAGTTCTTTAGTCGTATCATCCGGAAGTAGGGCACGAACAATTTCTTTCAAGTAGTCCATTATCATCTGTAAAGAGCGCATATTATGAATCGCGGAATCACGCGGGTCCACTTTCGTAGCGAGTTTGCTTCGAATATGCGTTTCTAGCCGAACCGCTTCCATTTGAACCTTGTGCATCGCCTCTTTTTGGTCCAAATCGATTCGAAATAAAACCGCTTCGATCTGCTCAACTATGCCGTCCGCTAGCTTCGCATGAAGGGCAAAGTCGAGCGTTTCCGAGGAGTAACTGCCCGCAGGCTGTTTCAGAAACTGCTTGCGCTCGCTGTAAGCGATCGCTATTCCCGTTCCTGTAACCATTTTGTAGTTCAGTGCAATTAACGCTTCTCGATATGATTCGCTTATGCTTCCAAATCTGTTCTTCCAAGTGCCGATACCAAGATTCCATCGCTCTTTATCGGGGGATAGACGGAGAATATGATTCATATCCAGATTCTCGTTGCTGCTAAGGATGATAACTTTGCCGCTTGTATCAAGGACTGCGTAAGCTCCGTCCGCATCTTCGATAGCATTGTACCAATATCTCGACAACTGCCAGTCCTCGTCGTGCCTCGCTTCCGACTCAACTACGCTTATGCAATAGCGTGTAGAATCCTTGAACCATTCTTGCTCCATTCGATTCATTTCATTAAGATTTAGCTGACCTTGTATTAAGCGGAGCAGCATGGCTTCTCTTTCCGCCTCCAACGACTGGGACATTCGTTGCCGCACACCATTTTCTTGCCAAATCTTATCGGCCAGCTTTCCTAATACCTCTGTAAGCTCTTCATCGTTTATTGGCTTGAGCAAATAATGATCCACACCAGCCTCGATCGCTTTTTTGGCATAATGAAATTCACCATGACCGGATAAGATCAGTACTTTCGTATTAGGGTATTGTTTCTTAATGAGCACGCTTAATTCCAAGCCATCCGTTTGCGGCATTCGAATGTCTGTGATTACGACATCCGGGAGGAGCTTGTCCATGATTTCAAGAGCTCCGGTTGCTTCTTCGGCCTCACCGATGATTTGATAGCCGAGTGCGCTCCAATCTACACAATACTTCAACAAATCTCTAACCAAATATTCATCATCCACGATAAGGACGCGTATCGGTAGTTCAAGCATGGTCTTTCCTCCGTTTCTAAGTAAGCGGGATACGAATCGTAATTTCGGTTCCTGTGCCTTCTTCGCTATCTATCGTAACGAGATGAGTCCTCTCGTAATACAAATGAATACGTTCTATCGTGCTTCTCAATCCAAATCCGCCTTCATCCTCGTCAACATCGCTGCGCTCATTGCTGTTATCCGCCAGTACCGTTTCTAATTGCAGTGAACTCATGCCTACACCATTATCGGCAACTCGAATGACGAGCCACTGCTTCTCTTCCGTTACCGACACCTTAATTTTCCCGTGTTTTCCTTTTGGCTTAATTCCATGATACAAGGCGTTCTCAACAAGCGGCTGCAATATAAGTTTTAGAATGGGCAAGCCGAGATAGCGATTATCGATCTCCAACTCTAGATCCACCAAATCCCGATAACGTATGTTTTGAATCGCAATGTAACTGCTTACGATGTCCAGCTCTTTGCTTAATGAGATCACTTCTTTGCCGTTGCTTAGACTATTCCGGTAGTATGTTCCTAAAGCTTTAACCATTGCGTATACCGTTTCCGACTTGCCGGCAAAGGAAAGAGAACTGATCGCATCGAAGGCGTTGTACAAAAAGTGCGGTTTAATTTGAGCTTGAATAATGTCCAGCTCAGCCCTGCGCAGCTTGTTCTGTTCATCGATGATACGTGAAATCAAGCTTTCTATTCGTTCAACCATTAAGTTGTAACCGTCACGGAGGACGGTCATTTCATAGCTGCCGGTTTTGAATTGAACAGGAACCAAATGTCCCGTATTAATTTTGCGCATGGAACGAACCAAGCTTCCGATCGGGACCGTAATGATTCTAGAAATGACGAACGAACCGCCGAGCAGGAACAGAAAGTTGATGATGAGCAATGCGAGCAATATCATTGTAAAATAATCGTTCTCCTTAGCCATCTCGGAGAATGGGGTAATCGACAGTATGACCCAATCGTACTTGTTGATCTTTGTCGATGACACCATATAATTTACGTTCTCATGCTTAAGAAGCGATGAGCCCTCTGTTCGATGCTCTGACAAATAATCCGGACGCACCCGCTCCTCTAGAACCGGATATTGTTCCCCGGCGGTGGACAGCAATTTCCCCTCCTTGTCCAATATTTCAACAAAGCTAGAGGTCGTATTTCCAACTCGCTCATAAGACGGCTGGATATCGTTACCGGGAATATTCACAATAAGCAGCCCGATTGGCTGCATCGTATCTGTACTATTGATTATTCTGACATAAGACACCAAATTGCCGTCCGATCGCGGCTTTAGCAATTGGTCGACGTTTACGGAAATAACCGGAGAGCCATTCAACCGCAATGCTCTGTCAAATAATCCTGAACCTTTAACATCGTTTAGACTAAGCGAGAGCTGGGCTTGAGCGCGTTGTGTGTCGCTTGAATAACGATTGCCCTCCAAATCAAAAATGTATATCGAGGAGAATAACGGAGCGCTGTCTAGAAACTCCAGTAAATATAAATTGATTTTTCTGGAATCGGACAGCTTGACTTCACTGCCTAAGGGTAAGTTTTCTTGCAATAGCTCATTGGATAGAAGCATCTTCGAGAAGTTATTTACCGTATCCATGGTCAGTAATACGTTCTCCCTAATGATCGTATTCGACTGCTCCGACATCTCGGCCACTTTGGAGAACAAAATGCGGGAGTTGATCTCCTTGAAGGTGAATCCCGTTATCGTAATCGTGAGGACTACCAATACGAAATAATAAATAATCAATTTGTGCATGATTTTCATTTTCAACATTCGTTCACGCCCTTCAATCCATCTAAAATATATCTAAAAGTTGCATTCAACATTTTAGCACATAGACAAACGAAAAACCCGCAAGTCGGTCGCTTCGTTATGGAAGCAGCCATCTTGCGGGTCTTCGTCATTCACATCATATCATTATTTCGAACGTTTCTTGGAAGATGTTTTGGCACGTTTTCCGCGTTTTGCGCTTGAAACCATGACATTTTTTTCTGAATACGTGTACTGGTGCTTATAAACTGGGCAGCAGTGATGCTGTTTGACTGTTTCAATATTTTGAACGACATTCACAAGCTGCGGATGGTAGTAATTCTCGTATTGCGTAATTGGAGGATCAAAAATAGTTTGGGTTGGACAATCGGGACAAAATTCAGCGTCACTCACGCCTGCTACTTGATTCATGTTGTTACCTGCTTGACTCATATTATAGTAATTGCGATTCAAAGTAACTAACCCCTTCCTGTTATTGGAATACATCATATTGTATTCATTGAAAAACAATACGATTGTATGTTTGACATGGAAGGCTTTCGCCTCTTATGTTTCCGCGACAGGGAAGGCAAGATTATTGTCCTGTACCATGTAATTTCTCCGCGTTAATGCAGAGAAGTTCTGCGCTAGGAAGAGCGGTGTATACGGAATATCATTTCTTAGCCACTGCACTATCGTTCCGATCAAAGCTGCCGAACCATACCAAATCGCGATATCCTTCGGCGCACCTGATGCCGAGATGATCCTATTACTCGTTCCTGCTCCTTGCTCTATTCGGGAGGCAATCATTTCGGTCAAGATTTTCAATAAACGCTCTGTAAAGATTGACGTTTGCTTCGAGCTTAAAATGGTTTTATAAAACTTGGCGTTTGCCGCAATATGTTCAAGCAAGTTAACCAAATTTATCATATCAAAATCTAACATCGAAATTTTATTATCCACCGGTAATTGTTTTAACACATATCGAATGTCATCTTCCATATCATCCGCCATCTTCTCCATCATATCCGAGATATCATGATAGTGCAGATAGAAAGTGACTCGATTAATGCCGGAGCGCTCCGCAATTCGGTTAACGGAAATTTTCCCGATATCCATTTCCTGCAAAAGATCAATGAAAGCATCCTTTAGCAGCAGTCGAGTGCGAATTTTCCGGGGATCAATCCTTGGCTTACCTTGATCTGTCATTTCCTGATTCATCTCCTACATTTTGTTAATCTACAATATTTGAAATTTTGTCTTATATTTTAGAGATAAACGACACTTTGATTAATATTGACAACTAGTTTACATTTCGTCAAGATGCGTTGCTTGTAAGACCATGCTTTCTTATTATATTCTACTTTATACGATGTTGAGTATTTTACACATTGTAAAATAGATTAGAAGAAATGTTGGAGAGGATGGAGTAAGTTGAGTAAAAGCAAGGTACCAAACAGCAGTTCCATACAAAAAGGGCCAATCTTAATCATTATGATTTTAGGCGCCTTTCTAGCGACGTTGAATCAAACGATCATGAGTGTCGCTACCCCAGAACTCATGATTGATTTCAACATCACGGCCGCAACCGCACAATGGTTGACAACGGGTTACATGCTCGTGAACGGCGTGCTAATCCCGATTACGGCCTACTTCATGCAGCGATTTACTACTAGGCAGTTATTCCAAGCTTCAATGATCATTTTCCTTGTCGGCACAATCGTATCTGCGCTCGCGCATACGTTCGAGATTTTGTTAACAGGTCGTATGATCCAGGCAGCCGGCGCGGGTATCATCATGCCGCTGCTCACGAATGTTATTCTTACGCTATTCCCTCCTGAGAAACGTGGAGCAGCGATGGGTATGATGGGGTTGGCTATTATCTTCGCCCCAGCTATCGGACCTACGCTTGCCGGTTATATTCTTGAGAATTACGCTTGGCAAACCATGTTCTACGGCATGATCCCGCTTGCGGTCATTGTTATCGTCTGCGGATTTATTTTCCTTCGAAATGTATCTGAACGCGGGAACACCAAAATCGATCTCGTCAGCGTTATCCTTTCCACCGTTGGATTCGGCACCTTGCTATACGGCTTCAGCCGGGCTGGCAGTGCGGGCTGGTCAAGCGCAGAAGTTATCGAGTCCATTGTGGCGGGCGTCATAGCTCTTGCTCTATTCACTTGGAGACAGCTGATGGCCAAAAACAAAAACCCATTGCTCGATCTTCGGGCTTTCAAGTACAGCATGTTCTCTCTAACTACAGTTATTAATATTGCGGTTACGATGGTCATGTATGCGGATATGATGTTGCTTCCGCTTTATCTTCAGAACAACCGTGGTTACACGGCATTAGAATCCGGCTTGCTGCTGCTCCCTGGTGCGCTTGTCATGGGTTTCCTAATGCCGGTTGCAGGCAAGCTGTTCGATAAATTCGGAGCGAAGTGGCTGTCCATTGTCGGTATGATCATTACAATCGCAACTACGATTGGCTTTATCAACTTAACGGATTCGACCAGTTATACGTATCTCCTTCTTATGTCGACGGGACGTCGAATCGGGATGGCCTTGCTGCTGATGCCGGTTCAAACCGCGGGTCTAAATCAATTGCCTAATAGACTTAATGCGCATGGTACAGCGATCTCCAATACCGTTCGGCAGGTTGCAGGTGCGGTAGGCACTTCCCTTCTTATTACTGTCATGACTAACCGAACGGCGACACATATGAAGGATATGGTTACATCAGGTGCTGGCGAAGGCGCTACTCAAGAGCATCTGCTTATGGAAGCATCTATTCAAGGGATCAACGATGCTTACCTCGTCATTGTCGGAATCGGCGTCATCGCATTGCTGCTTTCCTTCTTCATTAAGAAAGTCCCTCAAGCTCCAGATGAAGAACCTACAGTAACATTGAAGAAATCCGTCCTCAATGAAGCTTAATTGCATAAATAATTAATCATATAAAGGAGACTACTTCCCTCGTAGAAGGAAAGTAGTCTCTTTTTGTCCGATTAAGATCAGACACGCGAAAGTGTGTACGCCTACGCCCCGCAAAGCGTCGTCGTTTCCGTCCAACTCATTTTCCCATAACACTTACGCCATCAAAAGTTCCATTCTCGAACTCACATTTTGTCCGCATAATCGTCACCATATCTCCTCTAAAACGATCCATTATTCGAAAATCAAACATTATAACATAGTCACTATAGATCAACAAGAAAGAAATTATTCATCCCAATTATTCCAGCACGTTTATGATGCCAAAAACCCGTATAAACACTCGCTTTTTCTAACCCTATTATGTAATTGTCGCGTTTACATGCCAATTTTTGCAGGTTTTTTACTCCTCGAAAGGATCTTTATAATACAAGGGAGACGAACAACGAGGAGAGATGATCGATCATGAAAAAAGGCTTTAAAACAAAATTAGCTATCTTAATGTTAGCCGTCAGCTTACCTGCCACTTCCTTATTTGCAACTTCCAATGTGGATGCTGCCTCGGCATCCGTAACGGCGAAACAAAATAAAGTCGTTCAAACAGCACTTTCGCTGCAAAGCAAAGTACAATATGTGAACTGGAAACAAAGACAAGAAGTGAAGCCTCCATACAAAACAGACTGCTCTGGATTCACATACCTAACTTACAGACTTGCCAATATCGGGGTATCGCTCGTAAACAAAGACGATGACGATCAAGCTAAAGTAGGTACGAAAGTATCGTGGAGCAATCTTCAGAAGGGCGATCTCGTATTTTTCTGGCTTAACAGCAAGAACAAAAGCGACGTCGGCCATGTAGGTATCTACATCGGCGACGGCAAAATGATTCACAATCTTACAGCAGCACGCGACGTAGTCATTACGAACATCTATACGAACAACTGGTACAAACAAAGATTTGTAGTCGCAAGACGCGTCATCAAATAAATACAGCTGCTTCTAGTTTAGAGGGGATTAACAGTCCAAGTTATCACCTATCAGGTCATCCCAATCCCCTCTAACTCTTTCCATTCCTGTAATGCAAAGGTACATAACCGGTCACCGACTTGAACACTCTGCCAAAGTGAGTAACACTTCCGAAGCCTACTTTAGCGGCAATCACGCCTACTTTCATCCCAGATTGCTCTAAAAGCTTCTTCGCCTCCTTCACCCTTACGCTGTTCAAATACTCCACGAACGTGAAGCCGGTCGCCTCCTTAAAGGTACGGCTCAAATAATAAGGACTGACGTAAAATTTCTCAGCTAGCAGATGCAGCGACAGCTCCTGCCCATAATGGTTGTTGATATACGTTACAATGTTCGAGATCGTTTCGTGCATGAGGCTTGGCGACTCCAAGTGTCCATTGATGTCTTGCCTAACATGCCGACAGCATATGATGAGCAGCTGTATTACCAACGTCTGCATATACATCTCAAAGCCGGGTTTCTGATCCAGCATCTCCTGCATGATCTGATGCGACAGCGACTTAATGACGAGCTGATCATGCAAGGAACATTTGATAACCATGTATTCTCGTGACAACAACGGCTGGAGCAGCTCCATATAAGAACGATTAACCGCTGCCATATAGCTCTCGGAAATATTTACGATAAGCCGCTCATGCTTAGGCATTGCCGCATTGATTGTGCGATGCAAAATATTCGGAGAGATAATAATGACATCCCCCTCATCAACCTGCATCGATCGATCCTTAATAAAAAACTCCCGGTTGCCCGACATCAGATAAAAGATTTCATACGTACTGTGAAAATGGCTGATCGGCATATGATGGCTCAATGCTTTCCGATACGACACCATAAAGCTACCCTGACCGTTGTCATATAAAAAATTGTCCATGATGCGCCTCTCTCCTCCCCGCCAATTATCTCTCCATTATACGATTTCAACTCACCAGCGCAAGATATAAGAAGAAATACTCGTTTCAAGCAAAAAATGTACATATTCATCATGCTACTATAGTTCTATAAATTGATGAAGGAGGCATGCGGAAGATGAATGCATCATCATCCAATACGAAAGCGGATTTACGAGCGGTACTGACTCCCATACAGTGGGCCGAGAAAGCTTGCGAGGCATTAATGTTCAAATATGAGCCGGAGTCGCTGCCGCCCGGTCGCTTTCATTATCATCAAGGCGTATTTCTGTCCGGCATGGAGAAATGCTGGCAGCAGACTAACAACCATCGCTATTACGAATATATTAAGCGCTGGGTGGACAGCCAAGTTCTTGAGGATGGCAGCTTCAAGAAACATAATCCTGATGAGCTCGACGATATTCAACCAGGTGTGCTGCTCTTTAACCTCTACGAGCAAACGAAAGATGAAAAGTATAAGAAGGCGTTATACAACCTCGTTCCGCTGTTCAAGACATGGAAGACGAATCCGTCAGGAGGATTCTGGCACAAGGAACATTACCCGAATCAAATGTGGCTCGACAGCTTGTATATGGCCGGACCGATTGCTGTACAATTCGGGAAGACGTTCGGCGATAGCGAATATTTTGATAGGATGACCCATCAGGCTTTATTGATGGAGAAGCATACGAAGGACCCCGTCACCGGCCTGCTGTACCACGGGTGGGACGAGACCAAATCCGCAAGCTGGGCTGACCCGGTCACGGGCCTAGCTTCACAGTTCTGGGGACGCGCGATCGGCTGGTATCCCGTCGCTCTGCTCGAAATGTTCGAGCATATGCCCGAGGACCATAAGGATAAAGCTGCGCTCATAACGATTGTGCAAGACCTGCTTATCGCACTGACTGCCTATCAGCATTCGGCTACGGGCTTATGGTATCAGGTGGTGGACAAAGGCGACCTGGCCGATAATTGGCTGGAAAACTCCTGTACCTCGTTGTACGTTCACGCGATTGCCAAGGCTGTGCGATTGGGTCATCTAGACGCCAGGTACCTGCAATATGCATGGAAGGGTTATCAAGGCGTCATTGATACGCTGAAGTTCGACGAGAACGGCAATGTTATCATCGGTCAAATATGTATTGGTACGGGGATCGGCGATTATGCCCACTATATTGCCCGTCCGACCAGCGAGAACGATCTGCATGGCGCAGGCGCTTTCATTCTCATGTGCGTTGAGATGAACCTTGCTCAATCGGTTCAATAAACAAAAAAGCTGAAGCCCGCATGTAGCGGGATTCAGCTTTTTATTTATAACAATAACCGTTACAAGGTCGCCATATCAATGACGAAGCGATAACGCACATCGCTGCGAAGGATGCGCTCGAAAGCTTCGTCTACTTGCTCTGCGCGAATAACTTCGATTTTCGGGGCGATGCCATGCTGAGCGGAGAAATCAAGCATCTCCTGCGTTTCACGAATGCCGCCTACAAGCGAACCGGCTATGCTGCGGCGACTCATGATTAGCGAGAACACTTGATACGAATCCGGCTCGGAGGGCGCTCCGACGTTGACGAGCGTTCCATCAATTCGCAGCGTAGATAAGTACGCATCAACGTCCAAATTTGCAGATACGGTATTAAGGATAAGATCAAATCGGTTAGCAAGCTCAGCGAACACAGTTGAATCGCTTGTGGCATAATAATGATCTGCACCGAGCTCCATCGCTTCGTCTCGTTTGGAATTGGACTGGCTGAGTACCGTTACTTCCGCTCCCAGTGCATGCGCGAACTGGACAGCAAGATGTCCCAGCCCGCCCATTCCCACGATGGCAACCTTCTTGCCCGGACCGACGTTCCATTTTTTTAAAGGAGAGTACGTCGTAATGCCTGCGCATAATAGCGGACTGGCAACATCCAGGTCCAGCTTGTCAGGTATACGGACAACGAACTCTTCCTTCACGACAATATGCTCACTGTAACCGCCGTAGGTGAGATTGCCATCGTAGTCTAGTGAATTATACGAATTTATAACGCCTTTCGTACAATATTGTTCTTCACCGCTTAAGCAATATTCGCATGTGCCGCACGAGTCAACGAAACATCCGACGCCAACGCGATCGCCGGGAGCAAATTTCGTAACGGCCGTCCCTACCTTCGTTACCACGCCGGACATCTCATGTCCCGGAACCATAGGGAACATACCGCCTCCCCATTCATCGTAAGCGCTGTGGATGTCGGAGTGGCATATACCGCAATACTTGATATCGATTAGGATGTCGTTAGGCCGCAGCTCTCGCCGCTCAATCGTCGTTTTCTCAAAAGGCGCTTTTGCAGTTGGTACGCTTAATGCATGGGTTTTGCACATATGGTTTTCTCTCCTTAATCTAATGCCTATCTTTAGCCATTACTTCTCTGGTCTAGATAGCAAGTTTACTTTGTCCACTACCGCTTCTTGATACCGTTCAATCTTATAATCCAGCCGCTCCATCGTATTTTGCATATCCTCAATTCTCGAGTTTAGCAGCCTTCGTTGCTCAATAAGAAGCTCTTTCCTAGCCTCGAGCGTTTCATCCCCTTGTTGAAACAAAGCGACGTACTCGATTAAGACTTCAACAGGCAGACCTGCGTTACGCATGCATTTAATGAACTCAACCCATCTGCAGTCTTCTTCGGTATAACTTCGGAATCCGCTTTTTTTGCGATTGACTCGCGGAATCAGACCTATTCGTTCATAATAACGGAGCGTATCCTGTGAAAGCTCGAATTTGTCGCTCACTTCCGCAATGGTCAGCATGCGGGTTCACCTCCTTCAAATAACTAAAGCTGCCTACCAGCTGACTACTGAAGTGTACACCTTGGAGTTAACTCCAAGTCAATACCTTGCTTCTAAAAATAAAAAAGTGAAGCAGGCAATACTCCCATGCCGAGCGTTATAGACGTATTGTTGATTAAAAGATACAGTGCTGATAAGATACTAGCATGATCAAGATTGGCCGCAAAAATAGACATAAGGATGGGAATCGATGAAATCCGAGAACGACAAAATAGATCCTCGAATTAAACGGACGAGGAAAATGTTTAAGGAAGCGCTTATCGCATTAATTCAAGAAGATCCGGACAAAAGCAAGCTGACCGTCCAAACGATCGCCGATCGGGCTGAATTGAACCGCGCAACGTTCTATTTGCATTACGACAGCATTGACGATTTGATGGAGCACATGATTGAGGATGTGCTGGGTGAGATGTACCAGACGATTACAATCGAGGCGATCAAGAAGTCTCCCCCCACCCCCTCGTCGCATCCGGTGCTTACTTCATTTTTGGAACACTTTTATCGCAATGCCGGGTTATATACGGTAATGTTGGACAACAAAGCGTTCCACGATCGCGTGTTCGCTATGCTGATGGGCATTATCACGGAATGGGGGGAGGAAAGAAGATCGAAAGGCAGACAATTCCATGTGCTTAACGAGGTATTAGCCTCATCGACATTAGGAATCGTAACCTGGTGGCTGAAGGAAAAAACGCCATACAGTCCTGTCTATATGGCCAATCAGATTACGCAATTAATCAAGGGCGAGAAATAAATCTCGACACATGACTAATCTTCCTAAATAGCCTGCATGAACTGACTATTATAGAGCTCGCTGTAAACGCCTTGAAGCTCCAGCAGCTGTTCATGATTGCCTTGCTCGACAATCCGCCCTTGCTGCATGACGAGAATCCGGTCCGCATCCTGAATCGTGCTTAATCGATGTGCGATCACAAAGCTGGTACGCCCTTTCATCAACGTTTTCATCGCTTGCTGGATATGCATTTCGGTACGAGTATCCACGCTGCTTGTCGCTTCGTCTAGAATGAGAATGGCCGGATCGGCGAGAATCGCTCGCGCAATGGTCAGCAGCTGTCGTTGTCCATGGCTCAGATTGCCGCCTTCCGAGCTTAGCGTCGTGTCATAACCGTGAGGAAGCCTGGATATGAACCCTTCGGCATTCGCCAGCCTGGCAGCCTCCTCCACCTCTTTGTCGGATGCGTCCAGTCTTCCGAAGCGAATATTGTCCCGTACGGACCCCGAGAATAAGTGCGCGTCCTGCAGCACCATCCCCATCTGGCTGCGCAAAGCGTTTTTGTCCAGCATTCGGATATCATGGCCGTCAATAAGAATAGAGCCCCCGCTCAGCTCATAAAACCGAATCAGCAAATTAACGATGGTCGTCTTGCCGGCGCCCGTTGGACCGACGAGCGCTATTTTGTCGCCTGGCTTCGCATCGAAGGTTACTCCGCTCAGTATCGGAACGTCTGCTTTATAACCGAAGGACACATCGCGATATGCAACTTCTCCAGACAGTCTTGGCAATTCCATATGATTAGCTTGCTCGTATTCGGAAGACCTATCCATCACTTCAAATACCCGTTCGGCACCTGCGATAGCCGACTGGATAAGATTGTATTGGTTGGCAAGCTCCGAGATCGGTCTGCCGAATTGCCTCGAATAGTTAAGGAAACTAACGATCACGCCTACCGTAGCCAGATCATGAAAAGCCATCCACCCGCCAACGCCGGCAATGATTGCGAAGCCGAGATTATTGATCATGTTCATAGTCGGACCTACAAGTCCCGACATGATCTGCGCTCTGATACCAACCTTATTCAGCTCTCCGCTGATCGCCCGGAATCGTTTCACTTCAAGCTCTTCCCTGCGGTATTGCTTGACTACCTTCTGTCCGCTGATCGTCTCCTCGATGTACCCGTTCAGTTCGCCCAAATACCGCTGTTGTTTTTTGAAATATTTACTGCTGATGCCAATGATTTTGCGACTGGCGATAAGGACTAAAGGAATCGTGATGAGCGATACGACGGTCAAAGGAACATTCAGCATGAGCATAATCACGAGTGAACCGCTTAGCGTAATCAGACTGTTCAGCAACTGCGTCACGCTTTGATTCAGCGTATTGGACACGTTCTCGATGTCGTTCGTAGCCCGGCTCATGAGCTCCCCGTTCGCATGCGTGTCAAAAAAAGGCACTGGCAACTCCTGATATTTGCCGAATAAATCGCGACGCAGCTCGAATACCGTTTTCTGCGAAACGAATGTCATTACATACGCTTGCACCCATGCGATAACGCTTCCCAGGACATAGATGCCTAGAATAAGCAAGCAATAACGAATCAGTCCGTCATAATCGCCGGGAATGACAGCATGATCAATCGCTTGACCCATCAGGTACGGACCGATCAAAGTAAGGATCGCACCAAGTACGGTGAACACATATACGATGATTAGACCGGACCGCTGGCGATTCATATACGCCCAGATGCGTTTGATCGTTGCTCCTCGATTTTTGGCGCGCGCTTTCGGTACAGGGCCGCGTCCTGGACCTGGGCCATGACCTGGCATTCTTCCGAATAATTCAGTCGACCTACCGGGAGATTCAGCATCCTTGCTCTTAGTTAGCATGGTCATATATCTCTTCCTCTCCTTTCAACTGTGATTGCCTAATATCCCGGTATATTTCGCTGCTGTGCATCAATTGCTCATGCGAGCCTTGTGCAACGATCTTGCCGTTATCTAGAACTAATATACGGTCTGCGTCCATAACAGTCGAAATCCGTTGCGTAATGATAATGTTAGTGCTGCGGCGTCGTTGCGATTTCATATGCTGCCGGAGCCGTGACTCTGTTGCCGCATCCAACGCGCTTGTACTGTCATCCATAATCAGAATAGCTGGATCGCTTAGGAAGGCGCGCGCAATCGATAGCCGCTGCTTCTGTCCTCCGGATAGATTGATTCCTCGTTGACCGAGCAAGGTGTCATACCCTTCCGGAAGTTCAGTGATGAAGCTATGAGCTTGGGCGGCTTGGGCGGCTTCCTCAACCTCTTCGTCTGTTGCATCGGGCCTTCCGTAACGAATATTATCGCGAATCGTGCCGCTGAACAGAATCGTTTGCTGCATGACGAATCCGATCCGGCTGCGCAAATGATCAAGGCTCATCGAACGCGTGTCTGTTCCATCGATTGTAATTGAGCCTGTGGACACATCATAAAGCCGCGGAATGAGACTAACGAGCGTTGACTTGCCGGCTCCGGTAGCTCCTAGAATTGCAACGGTTTCTCCAGGTTTCGCGGTGAAATCAATGCCTTCCAGCACGAGATTTTCGTCGCTCTGATCATAGGCGAATGAAACGTTGTTGAAAGCGATCTGTCCTGTGAGAATGGCTTCACCGCTCGCGTTAGAAGGCTCTGTAATCTCGCTTGCCGAAGCAAACACTTCATTCTCCCGATATGCCGAAACCTTCGCCCGGGAGACGAAGGTTAGCATCGTACTCAGCATGAGCATAGACATCAGCAGCTGGGTAACATAGTTAATGAAGGCAACCAGCTCACCGACCGTCAGCTTGCCGTTCCAGCTCTGCAAGCCGCCGAACCAAAGGACGGCAACAATGCTAACGTTCAGCACAAGCATCATAAGCGGCATATTTAACGCCATTAATCTTACGGCTTTTATTGCTGTTTCTGTATAGTCCTTATTCGCTGCATTGAATCGCTGCTGTTCATGCTTGGCACGTACGAATGCCTTAACGACACGGATACCAGTCAAATTTTCTTGCAGAACGACATTAACCCCGTCAAGCTTAGCTTGCATACGTTCAAACAACGGAAAGGATAACCGGATGAGTCCAAACAAGATAATGAATAGAATCGGTACGGCAATAACGAGAATCTGGGCAAGCGAAGGGCTGATTCGGAAAACCATCACCAAGCTGCCTATGAAAAGCAACGGAAACCGGATCATTCGGAGAATCATCTGCACGAATGTTTGCAACTGCACCACATCATTCGTTAAACGAGTGATTAGAGATCCCGTTTTCAACTGATCCAAATTCCGATTCGATAACGTCTGGATATGTTCAAACAACCGAATCCGCAGATCATTACCGACATTTTGAGAGGCGATGCTGGAGAATATGGTGCAACCAACTCCGCCGATTAAACCGATTAAGGCAACGCCGATCATTAGCGATCCAGTCTTCATAATATGGGAAAGGTCATTACTCATAATTCCATTATCCACTATACTTGCCATAAGCGACGGCTGCAGCAAATCCATTGCCACCTCGACAACCATCAGCAGCGGCGCTAATAGGCACCACAGCCAATACGGCTTCAAAAATCGTTTAAGCTTCCACATTCAGTCACCTTCATGCCCTTTCGTCGTTTGAAATACTTCTTCAGCCTGCTCCTCAGAGGCAGTCTCATGAAGCTGGAACATATGAATAAACTCATCCATAATCGATTCTGTTGCCTTTAACTCACCGCTGATGACTGCTTTAATGCTTTCAAGCTCAGGATCAATCAGCTGGCGCTTAAGTGTCGCTTGATTTACTTGAAGCTTCTCCAGAAAGGCGAGTGCTCTGCCTCTCCGGAACGTTTGTGCGCTCTTATGGTGATGATGGCCGTTCTCCCGGTGCTCTCCATGCTCCCTATGGCCGTGTCTGCCTCTATGTCCGTGTCCTTCACGCATTGTGTATCCTCCTCATCGTCGTGTGTTGTATACATATGTATACAACAAACTCTATGTATACAAATGTATACGACGCTATCGATGAATGTCAAGCTTGATTCCGATTCAAACAACAAATAAGCCGCTCAATCCAGAGCGGCTTATTTGTTAGCAGTTATTTCGGATATTATCCAACGGGCTGTGCAGACATTTTATTTTTCACGAATTTGACGAACAGATAGCGAACCAACGGCCCCATAACGATGAGCTGGAGCGGGAGAGCAATGACATAATTGTGCCAAACATTCGACACATAGCTTTGGAATAGTGAATTCCCGTGTAATTGGTCAGCAAAGTATGCCATGGCTAATCCAAATAAAGACATGCACAGCACCATGCCGCTTACCATAAAGAAGGCTAACGAAACGATCACAAGCACCTTCTTGGATTTGTCATAAGGCAATGAGAAGGCAATCTACTTGGCAATCGGACCTACCACAAACCATTCAATTATAAATGCGACAATAAAACCTACAACAAGTTGCATGATAACGTCTGCGATTGAAATCGTCCCAATCAAATCATTCCGAATCAAATTGTAACTCGTCATGAAGATAACCATCCCGATACACATCATCATCCCAAAATAAAATTCTTCTCTCTTTGTTTCTGGCACTCTCTATCATCCTCTCTTTTACTTTACCCATTATAAAAAAAGAGGAAGTGTCCGCATAAGTGAACAGTTTGTGAACTTTGCTCAATTAGCATTGCGCATCATTCTGCCTACTCAAAAGTTAGCCCCTTCTGCTGCAGCTTTAAGGAATAGGTGAGCTGTTCGCTCATGGATTCCGGGCTGCGGGCAAAGCCGTCCATGCACCATTGAATGAGCAACCCCATAATCGCATTCGCTTGATAGGTAACCATCATGGAAATGTCTCCTTCTGCGACTTTAGCAATCGGGGAACTGTCCGTAATGAGGCTTTTGATTTTGTCCAGCAACGAATAATAGTAAGATAACGATGATTTTTTATCAAAAACGATCTCGTAAAACGGCTGATATTTTTTCACATGGTGAAAGATCCGAATCGTTGACGGATCAAGCCCTCTCGAAATGAGATCAGGCACAAGCCGGTAAGGCTCATAGAAAGACTCCTCCAGATCCTTAAGCAAATGATGGAGATGCTCGTCGAATAATGCTCCCACGTCCTTGTAATGCAAATAAAACGTACCTCTATTCACGGCTGCCTCCCTGCATAAGGTGGAGACGGAGATCGATTCGAGCGCTTTGGATTTCAATAATGCCAGCAGCGCTTGATGCAGCGCTTTTTTCGTCTTAATGACTCTTAGGTCGTTCTCATTCATTTCCTCTGTTCCCCTCTTATCATGCAAAGCTATTATTCGTTTATCATACAATTTCATGCATATCTGTTCAATAATTATACGGTGTAAGTAGCAATCTGAAAAGAAAAATAGACTACAGGCAGCGAGCGCTGCTTGTAGTCTATGGATTGGATTCACATGATAGTAGATTGATGAATTTAGAAGCCTGCAGTCCAGCCCGCATCTGCCGCAATAATTGCGCCGTTCACGAAACTTGATTCATCCGATGCCAGGAACAGAGCGACTTGAGCGATTTCTTCCGGTTGTCCCAAACGAGGAATGACCCCTTGCGTCAATTTGGTCCGCGAAGCGCCGAACTCGTCCATATTGTTAATGGAAGAAGTGATGTTCGTCATCGTCGCGCCTGGCGCGATCGCATTACAGCGAATACCTTTTTGGGCATACATATAACCTGTGTTTTTGGTAATGCCGACAACCGCATGTTTGGAAGCCGTATAAGCAGCGCCCGCATGAGCACCGCTGAAGCCGCCCGTAGAAGCGGTATTCACAATAACGCCTTTGCCCTTCTCCAAGAAGATCGGAAGCGCTTTACGAATCGCGCGCATAACGCCCTTCGTATTCACATCAAAGATAAGATCCCATTTATCGTCATTCACATCGCCTACAGCAGCCATGTTATCCATAATACCGGCATTGTTGACCAGAATATCGAGCGTGCCGAATTCGTTAACGGCTGTATCGATCATTGTATTCACATCGTTCAGGTCCGCCACATTCGTTTTCACGGCAATGGCTTTGCCTCCGTTTGACTTAATGCTTGCTACAACCGCTTCCGCGCCTTCGATGTTCAAATCCGAGACGACGACGCTTGCTCCTTCTTTTGCATACAACTCCGCAATAGCTTTACCCATACCGGATGCGGCGCCTGTTACAACCGCTACTTTACCTTCTAAACGCATAATGAATCCCTCCAGCGATTTATTGAACAACTGTACAATAAAATTATAGATATTTTTGCATGACCTTGTCAACGTCCATTTGTTTCGCAATTTTAACAGCTGTAGTATAATATACACATGTAAATTATCTACACGAAAATGAGGTGATCCTTTGCACAACACCCATACCTTAGACCCAAGGATTATTCGAACAAGACAATTGATTCATGACGCCTTTTTCGAATTGATTCAAGAGGTCGAATTCAGAAAAATATCCGTGAACCTCATAACGACCAGAGCGGGAATCAACCGCGTAACCTTCTATCTCCACTACAAGGACATAGAGGATATGATCGACAGCTTCGTGAACGAAATGATCAATGAAATCGAAGCTATCTTATTAGAAAAGCAGAAGGAACAAAATATAAACGATTATGTGCGCTCAACGCTCGTGAACTTAATGGAGTATATCGCAAGCCATGCTAAAGTCTATAAAGTGTTATTAGTGTCCAAAAAAATACCTGTATTCACGCCAAAATTTCTTGAATTAATGGTTGAGCTCATTTCGAAAAGCAGCGAATACAAGTCATCTTCCCATTCTAATGCACAAAATCCAATTAGCACTGTCCCAAGAGAAATTACGGCATGGTATGGCGCTTCAGCGCTCGTAGGCACCATATCACTGTGGCTTGGCAATGATATGCCGTATTCACCGCATTATTTGGCATCGCAAATTATCAAATTCAATCTCTAGCTGTTATGTGAAAAAATTTAGCGGCTGTCTGTCTAACATGTATGCTCTAAATTTACACACGATTTCATTGTGTAGTTTAAATGACGAAACGGCCTCTGTTGTCGTTTGCTCCAGGGTTTGAAAACGATTACGATATTGTCAGTTCCTATTACTAGAAGGAGTGACTTTATACGATGAAAGCAGCGATTTATTATGGTAAAAACGATATTCGGGTGGAAGAGCGAGCAATTCCCAGCATTGGGCCAAAGGACGTCTTAGTTCGTAACCTGCGAAGCGGCATCTGCGGCACAGACATTAATATAGTTAAGGTCGGCGCCGGCAATATGGGCATTAGCCTCGGTTCTGAGTTCGGACACGAAATGGTAGGCGAAGTGGTCGAGGTCGGTGCAGAAGTATCGTCAAGCCTGACAATCGGCATGCATGTTGGAATAAATCCGATCACGGCAAAAAAAGTCGGAAGGTACAAATCCTTGGAATGCTCCGGCTTCTCGCAATATGTAGTTGTAGAAGATGCGGCGCTCGATTATAACCTGTATGCTATGGCAGACAGCATACCGCTAGAGGTTGCAGCCCTCATGGAACCGATGAGCGTTGGACGTCATGGCGCATTCAGCGCAAATCCGGTGCCGTCCGATAACATCGTCGTTTTGGGTGCTGGACCAATCGGTCTTACGGCTGCGGCAAGCTTGATCGCGGAAGGCATGACGAAGGTTTGCGTGGTCGATATTGATGAATGGCGCTTAAATAAGGCAGCCGAATTAGGTGCCCTTACCGTAAATACAAGCAAAGAAACTATTGATGAGGGTCTTGCCAAACATTTTGGAATCGTTAGTGTTTATGGACAAAATGTGCCGAATGTCGATGTATTCATCGACGCGGCAGGCGCTCCTCCATTATTCGAAAATGTCATGAAAATAACGAAACCTCAGGCTAGAATTTCGGTAATTGCCGTGTACAAATCCGAAGTGCCCGTCAGCCTTGTGCAACTCATGTCCAAAGAAGTGCAAATCAAAGGTGCAAGCGGCTATACGCATGAAGATATCTCGAAGGTCGTTGAGCATCTGGGCAATCAAAAGGACAAGTTAGCCGGTCTCATTACGCATGTGTACAAGCTCGACGATATCGGAGAGGCTTTCAACAAAGCGATCGAAGCTAAAGGAACGGTTAAAGTGATTGTCGATATGACTTAATAAGTCTAACGGAATATTCGAGGACCTCATCCCACGCATAACAGCGGAGTTTGAGGTCCTTTTTAAAAAACAATATACGGTTGCCGTTATACACTATGATTAATCTACAATGATTTCCAGCAGTTTTGCCTGCTCCACTTCACTACTTATAACGGGTTTACCTGTAATCCAGGTCTTCACCTTCATGCCAATCTTCAAGTCCGACCGGTTCAACATCACATTAGATTCATTGCCATGGATATACAAGTCCCATTCTGGGGAACCAAGCAACTTACGTGATGATGAACCTCCCTCTTGGCTTTCAGTGATTAGAATTTGACCCGCTTGATCGATTGCCGAAATCGTTCCGGTTATATAAGGAACATCTGACCTGTTTTCAACAATAGTTCGAATTGGAAACGACCTGCCTGCTAGGTCATAGATAGCTTGCACGATATTACTCATATCCTTAGCAGTGACGACTCGATTGTCCCAAGAAATTTTGCGCATTGTCAGAATTGTCTCTAACGGGTCGACTCGAAAGTCAACTGGGTATAGACGAAAGCTATCAAATATGCCTCCTCGATTCTCATAGAACTTCGCCATCACCGAAGCCATGCTCACTTGAAGCACGAAGCCTGTCGGATAAATAGGCTTTTCTTTGAAGACCGGCTTCGCCTGAACAAGAACATAAGAAGGCTTATTCTCTGTTTCGAATTGGAATGTTCGAATAGGGTCATTATTAATAGGAAGCTTTTTATCCCATCTAGATGTCTCTCCATTATGATCAACAGATATGATAACCAGTTCGATTGATTCTACTTTCTCGCCCAAACCGTCAACACGTTCAAGCGTCAATGTTAAACGATTTACAGGCCTACCCTCACTGTTTTTGACTTGGGATTGGGTCAGCCATGTTGGTATGAGCGGATAGGCCGTGTCTGATAAGAGATGCGGGTAATCAGGATACTGGACGTCTTCATCCTTGACCTGCGGCAAAAGGCTTCGATACGCAGGATCCGAGATAACTAGCATTCGATATTGCCAATGTCTGCGCAGCTCATAGTTGGAGCCGAATCCGGCTAGTAAGGGAGTAACAGGAACAAAGAGTTCGCCAGCACGAAATTCTGGAGCAACATCGATACTGAGGCGCATATCTCCTCCAAATACGGCTGATTTATCACCTGGTCGTAAACCGCTGACCGCCTCGGGGGTCAGGCTCGTCCACATTTTGTAATATGGTGATGTGCTGGATTGCTTTTCCTCTACCCATGCTCCAATTACATTCGCAAACGGCTGCAACGGTACCATCAACCGATTGTTCTTGATAAAAGGCGCTTTCTCCCCGGGAAAAAGGACAAAAAAGTTATTTATAACAAGTGGAATCGGTTGCTTGCCAGCTGCATCCTCTTGAAGTTCGGTTGAAGCACTAGCCGCTGCGTCCGGTATATTGACCATGACGAGTAAAATAGCAATTAAAAAAAATATAAATCCTTTACGCATTCGATTTTCCTCCCTATGTAAATAATTCCATTACATTGAAGTTTTAGACGTTAGCAGCTCTAGTAATGTTGCTCAGCAAATTGAATGAGCTTGAATAAATGATACATTCCGAACAAATTGGGCATATTGAAATAAAAATGTGAATCGAGGTGAAACATGTTAGCAGGCAGCGTCATGGAGTTAACAAACGATATTCATCACAATGCTGCCCTTATACAGCATCAGTTCTCGAACACTGAGGACTTCACTCAGAAAAAATTGCTTGTACATAACCAAACCTGCCTGATCTTATACTTGAATACACTCGTGAAAACAGAATTGATTCATTCCGGCATCATTGAACCGTTAGTTATCGAGAATCCAGGCAATGCCAATGATATCGTATCATCTGCCGCTGTTCATCGGACAAGCGATCTCGCTATCATTGTTGACGCCCTGCTCGCCGGCTCTTGCATCCTTTTAACAAATAACGATGCCACCGCTACTCTTATAAGCGTTGCGGAAACGTTGGGCCGTTCTATAGAAGAACCCAAAGAAGAGCAGACCGTCATAGGGCCGCATGAAGGATTCGTAGAAAGTGTCAATACGAATATCTATTTGATCCGAAAGCGACTTCGAAGTACTAAGCTGAAAGTACAGTATCAACAAATAGGCAAGCTTACCAATACGAGTGTTGCCATGTTATATATGGACGAGCTCATTAACCCGGACATTGTCGCAGAATGCGCCGCAAGAATAGCCGCGTTCGAAACAGATCATCTCTATTCGATCGAAAATATCGAAGAGTGGATTGAGGAGCATCCTCTGTCCCCCTTCGCCCAGTCGTTGAAAACAGAACGGCCCGATCGCGTGATCTCGTACTTAATGGAAGGAAAGCTATGTATTATCGTTGACGGGAGTCCGAACGTATTAGTTGTCCCGATTAGCTTCTTTTCTTTTTATCAATCATCAGACGATTATACGAGCAGATGGTTAGCAGGCACCTTTTACCGTCTGATACGACTGATCAGCTTTATTTTCGCCATTACTTTGCCTGCCATTTACATTGCCATCGTGTCGTTTCATTCCGAGATTCTTCCTTTAGGCATTTTTTATTCCATTAAGGTTTCATTGACGTACGTCCCGTTTCCGCCTATCTTAGAGGCGCTCGTCATGCAAATCACGCTTGAGATCTTAAAGGAGGCTTCTATCCGTTTGCCGTCGCCCATCTCGCAAACCATCGGCATCGTTGGGGGACTCGTCATTGGAACCGCGGTAGTGGAAGCACATCTGATCTCCAATACGATGATTGTCGTCATCGGATTGACCGCCATAGCCTCCTTCGTCACTCCGTTAAGCGAGTTTGGAACAAGTCTGCGCATATTGGGATTTCCGATGATGATAGCAGCGTCCCTCTTCGGATTTTTTGGAATCGTGCTTATGTTGATGATTATCGTCATGCATTTGTGCAAACTGGAAACGTTTGGCGAACCCTATTTTTATCCTTTTACGAATTTCCGTCCAAAACGACTTCAACATGCTTTATTGCGATTGCCCGATTGGAAGCGACATATTAAACCTGGCTTCGAGGGCGGTCAAATGTCATTTTTCAAGAGGTGGAAAAAAAATTGAGCACCGCGCGAGGATCGATATCTAAATTTCAATTGTTTTTCTTGATAATCCAGAGCCAGGTCGGAATTGGTTTATTATCATTGCCATCCGATATGTATCAATCGGTTGACGGGGATGGTTGGATCTCTACTTTGATCGCCGGAGCTGCCGTACAGTTGCTATTACTTATCTATTGGGCATTGTACAAGAGATTTCCGAATCATAATTTTTCCGAGATGACAATAAAGCTATTCGGCAACATAGCAGGGAAGGCATATAACATCTTCTTTGGTATTTGCTGCATGGTCATTGCTGGTCTTTCCTCCACCCTGTACACCGAAATGATTAATATTTGGCTGCTCCCTCAAACACCTAAATGGGCGTTGCTTGTGCTCATTGTAGCTACATGTCTGTTTCTAGCGCTTGAGGATATTAAGATTATTTCACGTTTTTTTGTTGTTTCCTCCTTTCTTTTTGCAATATTAATATTGATGAGTTTACTTAATTTGAAGGAAGACATGCATGTTACTTACCTGCTTCCAATTGCGAAATCCAACTTTCTCGATATTGTTAAGGGAAGTCATCATACTTTTCTTTCGATGATTGGGTTTGAAATCGTCTTGTTTGCTTTTACCTATGTAAAGAGTGATACGAGAGGGTTATTGAAGGTCATTTCTTTCGCCAACTTGTTCGTTACGATATTGTATACCTACTTCGTTCTCATTTGTCTGCTAAGCTTCAGCCCGAATGCATTAAAGCAGCTCCAGTCTCCGCTCCTGTTCATGCTCAAAGGACTGGCCTTTCGATTGGTTGAACGTTTGGACCTCATCTTTCTGTCGTTATGGATCGTCCCTATGACGACCTCTATCATTGCTTATCTATATATAGCCGGCAAAAGCTTAAGTAATAATCCGCGTTTTTATCGGAAATCGGTTATTGTCAGCAGTGCTGTGATCTTTATAGCGGGTTATTATTTATCGACGCTGGAGCAATTAGATCAAGTCAGCCAATGGATTCAAAATAGTTACTTTGTCGTCATCGGCGGTGTGCCTGCGTTCATGCTGCTGCTATCGTTTCTTCTCAAAAAAGTTACTAAAAGGTGTCCGTCATGAGAGAGAGGTTAGTCACAATTATTATGTTCCTGCTTATGCCTTTGACGCTGACCGGTTGCTGGGATACAAACCATATCGTAGATCAAAGAATTATTAGCGGAGTAGGCTTGGATCTGGAACAAAACAATAACATCGTAGGTACGGTTAGAGCTTTGCGCCTCGAAAGCAAAGGTGCGGGGCAATTCAAATTACAAGACGAGCTTGTTCAATCTTCGGGAAAATCGCTTCTAGAAATCGGGGTTAAGCTTGACAATATGCTCGCAGGCAAAACCGTCGGAAATAAAACACATATTATTATCATCAATGAACAGCTGGCCAAGCAAGGCATATATGAGCCTCTAGAATATTTTTACCGCAACTCCAAAAGCTATATCGGCTCCAAAGTTATTATTAGTCTTGAACCCGCCGTCCGTATATTATCGGTGGATAAGCTGGAGAAAAGTCCGATTTCATTCGATATTCTCCAAACGATCAAGGGGGCTGAACGTAGTACCACGATCCCAGTTCAATCGCTGTACACGCTTTGGTCCAAAATGCTCGACACCAGCCGGGATACGATTCTGCCCTTAATCAGAATGAAACAATCCGAAAATCTAATTCTCGACAGTATCGCTTTGTTTCACGGTGATCGATTCACGGGCGAGACCATAACCGGCGAAGATTCCACCTTGTTGCTGCTCTTAATGAATGAGCTTTCTAAGACGGCTATCATCAATGTGGAGATCGAGCCGATTCGTTCAAACAACCAACATGAGGAGTCCACCAAGGAAATAATCTCGTTCAACACGATGAGTATGAAGCGGAACATGCAAGTAACCGTTGATGAAGCAAGTCAAGCGATTACTTGCTCCATCAAGGTTCATCTATATGTTGAAATCGTTCATTATCCCTATATCTCCGGCGTCGAGAAGGAAAAGGAAAAGTTAAGCAAGGCGATTGCGACGTCGCTTAATAGGAAAGCCGAAGCGATAACCAAGAAGCTGTTGAAAGCCAATTGCGACGTTTTTGGCATAGAAGGTCAAATGTCGGCATTCCATCCGAAGCGAAGCAATCGTATGGATTGGGACGAAGAGTACCGCAACATACAAATTAAGCCAGAGTTCATCGTCCATATTAATGGGAGCGGGTTGTTGAAGTAGTTTTCCTTTGTAATCATCTACTTCAGCGCTATCGTCTTCGTTGCAATATTGCTGCAGAATTCGCTGTCATGCTCTACGAACAGAATAGTCGGCTCGTATTCCAGCAGCAGCTCCTCGATTTGCATCCGGGAAATGACATCGATGAAGTTAAGCGGTTCATCCCAGATTAGCAAATGGACGTTCTCGCACAAACTCTTGGCAATGAGCACCTTCTTCTTCTGACCGCCGCTGTATGACGATATATCTTTCTCGAATTGCACTCTGGCGAAATCCAGTTTCCGTAAGATCGCTTTGAACAAGCTTTCATCAATGCCGCTTTGTCTTGCGTATTCTGTCAGATTGCCATGCAAATGCGAGGTGTCCTGCGACACATAAGAGATTTTAAGCTGGCTGCCCCGTCTGAAAGTTCCGGTATACGACAAATCCTCGCCGCAGATGAGCTTGATGAGGCTTGACTTTCCGGACCCGTTTTTGCCCGTTAATGCGATTCTCTCCCCTTGCTCAATCGTAAAGCTGATGTCCGAAAAGACCGTCTTCTCCCCATATTGGATCGAAACATGCTCAAGTTCGGCGAGCTGTTTCTTATGATAAGTAAGCTGGGCAATTTTCAACTTCTCCGAGCTCTCGATATTTTTGAGCAGTTGCGACTTCTCATCAATGGACGATTGCTGCCTTTGCTCCAACGATTTCGAGCGTTTCATCATTTTAGCAGCCTTATGGCCAACATAACCTTTATCGACCTTTGAACCTGAATTTCTTGTCCCGTTTTTCGTTTTCTCCACTTCATGCGACCAATTGCTCGTACGTTTAGACGCTTCCGACAGACGATGAATGTCCTTCTTCAGCTTGTCGTTTTCGGCGAGCTCGAAGTTATCCTGACGTTGTTTATTTTCCCACCAATCGGAGAAATTCCCCTTCTGTATTTCAATATTCGTCTTATTGATCGAAAGAATATGATCGACGCACCGGTCAAGGAAAGAACGGTCATGGGACACGAGTATATAACCGCTTTTCGAACTCAAGTACCGGCTGACAAGCTTTCTAGCCTCCATGTCCAAATGGTTAGTCGGCTCGTCAATAAGCAGAAAGCTGTTTTCCTTCAGAAATAACGCCGCCAGCAGCACTTTCGTCTGCTCCCCGTTCGATAAGGAATCGAATGGCCGATATAGCACATCCTCGGTTACTTTTAGCAAAGAAAGCTCGCGCATCAATTCCCAGTGCTCATAATCCGGTATAATCTCGTCGATAACGTCCAACACATTATTCTCTTTGTTCTCAACGGGGAACGGAAAGTACTCAAAGCCGACCTTGGCCGAAATGCTGCCGCTGAACTCATATTTGCCTAGAAGCAAGTTCAAGAAGGTTGTTTTCCCTCTGCCGTTTCTTCCCGTAAAACCTAATTTCCAATCGGTATCAATCTGAAAACTTACGTTTTCAAATATAAAATCATAGCTGCCGTCGTAGGCAAACGTCAAATTCGACACATTTATTAATGACATAAATAATATCCTCCTGTAAGTAAAAAAATAAGAGCTACAAGAAAGTTACTTTCTTGTAGCTCAAATAAATACAGCAAATCCAACCCGCTAAGCGGATTAGGAAAAGGATATTTAGATTGAGTCATGAAGAACGTTGTAACTTTCTTGCATATAACAAATAAAACAGACGAAATAAACTCGCCTTAATCGTTTTATCCATGTATACTCGCTGCAAGAAATATTACATTATTCCGTTCAACCCCAATCGTTAATCTTAAATTAGAAGTATCTTACCATACCTTATTTCATAATTCAACCGGCTTCTCGTATAGGTTGAAGCCATCCGTTAGTCCCTTTTTCACATATCCGTTCCGACTGTATAGATCATTTAAGGTCGGATTGTCCGCTATGCAGTCTAAGCGAACAACGTCCTTGCCTTCGAACAATATGCCTGAATTGGACCATTGCAGAATGGCTTCGCCAAGCCCCGACTTCGCATAACTACGGCTGATTGCAAGACGATGCAGATAGATGGAGCGATCGTATGAGCTCGCTGCATCTCCCCAAAGACGAAGATCCCACTCGCTTGGCTCGCGCATCAGAATAACGATACCTGCCGCTGTCTCCCCGGCCTTGGCAAGGAAGACATCGCCTCGTCTGATCGCTCCGGCTGTATCATGCGAGTCTTCCCCGCTTAGCAGTGCGCTCCACTGGGTAGAACCCTTGCTTTGCAGCCACTTCGCCGTCTCCATCAAGAGCGCTAGAATCTCTTCCGTGTCCTCTTGCTTAGCTTGTCCTATTGTAAATGCTCCGCTCAGGAGGGTCGCTTTCTCGATGCTGAAGATTTGTGTCATCGCTATCCCCGCTTTCGTTGCTTCTCGTTGATCCCATAAGTTGACTTACAATTCCTTCGTCATAAAGGCGCTGAGCGGATCGTCGGTATAGTCCGCGAACGGCCCGCAGTAGGCGAAGCCCAGGCGCTCATAAAGCATTCTCGCCGGCTCGAAATCGATCGTGCTCCCCGTTTCCAAGCTCAAACGCTCATACCCTCTAGCTTTCGCTGTCTCGAGCATTTGCAGCAAAATATTTTTGGCTACTCCTTTTCGAAGATGCTCGGCAGCCGTGCGCATGGACTTAATCTCTCCATGCTTCGGATCCAGCTGCTTGATTGCACCGCAACCAAGCAGCTCCTCTTCCTCCCAAGCGCTCCAAAACGTAATATCCGGCTTTCTTAGTTCGGCAAGTCCCAGCGCATGCACACTTTCAGCCGGCGTATTGTCGTGCATCCCTTGAAGATGATAATTAACCAAAGCAATCACTTTCGATCCGGATAAATCATCCACTCTGATATCCATAGCGTCTCCACTCCTACGTCTTACAACCTATTTATCACGAGTAATTAAATAATTCAATAATTGCTTTAAGAAACCTGTATTGCGAGGAATATCTCTCAGTACTTCCATCGCTAGACAATAATGATCCCACATCGTCTTACGCGCATCCTCCACGCCAAGAACGGTTACGAAGGTCGAGTTGTTGTTCGCAATATCTTGACCTGCTGGCTTGCCAAGCACTTGAACATCCCCTTCCGAATCAAGTAAATCATCCTTAATTTGGAAGGCGATTCCCGCATGATACGCGAACTTCTTCAACGATTGTATCTCCGACTCCCCAACCTGGGCAAGAATGGCCGGCATGACGAGTGAAGCTTCGAAAGCAATTCCCGTTTTGTAATAACTAATCGTGTTCAATTGCGCAAGCGTAAGCTCTTTGCCTCTAGCATTCAAATCCATCGCTTGGCCCGCGCTCATGTCGGCAGCTTTCTGGGAGGAATAACGGATCACTGCAAGCACGTTATTGGCATCGAACGCGACAAGCGACGCTTGCTCTTCAATCCCTTTCTGTATGAGATACAGTCCCGTTAATTCCGCTGTAGCGCTATTATGAAGCTGATGCAGCGTTGGGCGCCCTCTGCGGGCAGAAGAATTATCTTGCGACGGCAAATCATCGAAGATCAAGGAAGCGGTATGCATATATTCGAGCGATCTAAGAAGCGGCAATATCCCTGTAGGACTCAATCCGTATTCATTGACGCCCATGACCCAAGTCAGTATAGGGCGAATTCGCTTGCCATCCCCGTTCAGACTATAGTTGGCAGCGTCAATCAGCGTTTCTTTCATGGCGGGAATCCCGTTTGGCTTAGATATTGGCAGATGGCTATTGATCTGATCCCGTACATTCTTAATCGTCTCTAGAAACTGCTCCTTCTCCTGCCTGTCGTTTCTAAGAACGTCCAACATCTGATCCCGCAGTAATTTGTCATAAAAATCAATATTGTCCGCTCGGCCGACCATACGTTGAATGAGTCGATTGAACGCCGGATTTCCCGAAGCAAATATTTCCATGATCTCGTTATACTTCACATCACCGACACGTTGCTTGCAGCGCTTAAGGCCGTTAATGGCACGCGACAACAGCACCTCACGAGACTTGGCATCGGAGTCATATACATTATGAATCAAATAAGCGATGACCGCCCAATACAATTCATACGGATTTATGAGATCAGGACGGCTGTCACGATAAGATAAATAATAAGTATAAGCCGTGACCGCTCCGTCCCTCATATCGTCGAACATATCGGCAAAATCATCAGCAAGCTGATTATAAATTCCATAATAAAATGTTCGTTGATCGAAACCGTCATCTGCATCAGAACCGATAACGGAACGAACAATCAGCCTTGAAGAGGACGACTTAATGATAACAGGCAAGTACAGCTCCTCATTCGTGTAGCTTGAATTGTGAAGCACCTTCATACGGTCTAGATCCTGTGAATGAAAAAAAACATAGGACTGTTCCGTGAAGGCTTGCATCGTATCCGGCAGTTGGCGCCGCTTAATATATTCGAATGCGTCGCGCAGCTCTGCGTGCACGAAATGCACTAGCTCTCTATTGTTGCCGTTCCATTCTTTCATATCCGGTACGGCTCCATCCATAAGCGTCGCACGGATCAATTGAGAATATTGTTTTTTCTCTTCTTGATTCAACACTCCTGAGTCGAGCAGATCATCAATGAATGGATAGGTCAGGCCATAGGAATAACCGAGTCTGATCGCTTCATCCAACCGCTTGGCACGATCTGCCGGCAATACGGAACTGTCCATGTCGTCCATGACATGCATGACGACACCGACAATAAGCTTGATCAGTTTGCGGACAGCTTGCTCCGCATTCATTCCTTCCGGAATAATCGAGGTAACGGCCCGTATCTTGCCGATCACCCAAATAGCAGCGTTCTCGATGCCTTCCTTCTGGGCCCAACGATATAGACCGTGCATATTCATAAATTGCGGCTGCTCGTCATGCTTCGTATGGGAACCGCGCAGCAAATGTTTCTTAACGTCATTAACTATATCTCTTATTTGGTCCTTTGCATCGGAAGAATGCAGCGCCTTGCCTAAATCCCTCATATAAATATACGATACGCTTCGATCCAAATAACTATCCAGCTTCCCGTTGTCGCTCAGCCAGCGGATATATCTGCTGTAATCATGAGCTTCCGGTCTCTTGTTTAATCGCGTAAGCATCGTAAGCAAAGAGTGAGGTTTGACATGAACCTTTTGCCATAATCGAATGTCTTCCGTCAAGGTTGTCACATAGGACTTGTTTGCAACCTGCGCCGAAAGCGATTGAAAATACTGAGCCGCCTTCTCCTCAGCATTGTTATACCATGTATCGGAACGTTCGGATACTCCCACATTCATACGATAGATTAACTCACCTTCTGTTTATGATAAAACAATAATACGCGCCAAATTGATCCCGGTTACGGAGCACTTTGAGCTCATTCCTTATGTTGGCTTATTATGAACAAAAAAACAAGAGTGCAATTAGATCTGCGCTCTTGTTTTTTTGATCTTTATATCCTTATTTAGCTTGAATATAGCCTTCCGCTTTCAGCAGTTCGGCGATCAGTACTGCGCCGCCAGCCGCGCCGCGCAGCGTGTTGTGCGATAAGCCTACGAATTTGAAATCATACAACGAGTCCTCGCGCAATCTGCCCGCCGATACGCCCATACCGTTCTCGATATCGCGATCCAGCTTCGTCTGCGGTCTGTTCTCTTCCTCGAAATACGTAATGAATTGCTTAGGCGCGCTAGGCAATTCAAGCTCTTGCGGGCGGCCCTTGAAGTTCTGCCAACGAGCAAGAATTTCTTCCTTCGAAGGTTTGTTCTCGAACGATACGAATACCGTTGCGAGATGTCCGTCCGTTACCGGTACGCGGATACATTGCGTCGTGATCAATGGAGCGCTTGCTTTCACGATCTGATCGTTCTCGATGCTGCCCCAGATTCGAAGCGGCTCCTGCTCGCTTTTCTCTTCCTCGCCGCCAATATACGGGATAACATTGTCGAGCATATCCGGCCAGTCGGTGAAGTTTTTGCCTGCTCCGGAGATCGCCTGGTATGTCGATGCTACGACTGTCGTCGGTTTGAAGTCCTGCAGCGCATGAAGCGCCGGCACATAGCTTTGGATGGAGCAGTTCGGCTTCACGGCGATGAATCCGGTCGAAGTTCCAAGGCGTTTGCGTTGTGCTGCGATAATGTCCATATGGCTTGGGTTAATTTCCGGAATGATCATCGGAACGTCCGCTGTCCAGCGATGCGCCGAGTTGTTGGAGATTACCGGCGTTCCTGTCTTCGCGTAGGCCTCTTCCAACGCTTTAATTTCATCTTTCTTCATATCAACCGCGCAGAAGATAAAGTCTACGTCAGCCGCAACCTCTTCCACTTTGGAAGCGTCTTGAACAACGATTTGTTTCACTTCTTCAGGGATTGGGGTAGCTAGCTTCCATCTACCTTGTACGGATTGTTCATATGTTTTGCCGGCCGAGCTCGCGCTGGCAGCGATTGCTGTTACTTTGAACCATGGGTGACCGTCGAGCAATTGAACGAAGCGTTGGCCAACCATGCCTGTTCCTCCGACGATAGCAACTTTGAGTAATTGTGACATTTGCTCTTCAAATCCTTTCGCATGAAATATGAATGGGCAACCTATACTATGTTACTTGCAAGCTATCCTTTCCATAAAGGCAACAAAAAAATCCCACCCCCAAGACTGATGTCTTAGGGACGAGATTATTATACTCGCGGTACCACCCCAGATTCGCCAATATGTCGCCATATTAGCCTCTTCGAGTACGACATTGCCAAGCAATGCTTATACTCTAGCTCTGTAACAGGAGCTCCTGGCACATGATCCCCGTTGTTCACGGTTCCCATGCGCTGCTCTGAGTCTTTGTTCAATAAAGTACGCTTTGCTCCTTTTCAGCGGACGGAGCTCTCTGTGAAAGTATCCCTTTATTTACTCGTCTCTTCATAGCATTTCATATGCGATTATATTATCAAATTACTTTTCAAAGGTAAACATTTTTTTTGAAAATAAATTAATTAATTTCTTCAGCTCTAAAAGCCTTCCATGCTTGATGGTCAGCTTCAACCCTTTTCCATAATAAGTTTCGTTCGATGCTGTCGTAGTGAACGAGCTTTTCTCCGAACACGTCTGCTATTACGCTAAGCCATTGCGACTCATTAACCAATTCGGTTTTTGACACCCCGTTTCGGTCTCGCTTGCTCCAGATGCAGCCGCGAAGCTCATTGCTTTCCTCCGCATCGCGTTGTCTTATTAGAAATATATTCAACCATGGAGATTCTGGTGAACGGCTGTAATGCTCATGCTTCGGATAGAACTCATCCAGCCCAGTCAGCACTTCAGCATCAATATCTACGCCGACAAAAGAAGCGTTCGGATCATGCTCGAGCCTCCAGCCTGGCGTCACGACCGATGATTCCGTCACCTTATAACGCAATGGGCCTTGCTCGTATGAACCGTATTGCAGGGGCAGCGGGTGATACGGCATATCCCCGAGTCCTACATCCACGATCCACTTCTCAGGCTTCGATTGCTCGTCATTGAAATCGACGCTGAGTCCCAAGTGGAACGAGTTCACTCGCGGTTCTAAGCCCAAAGGCTGAACGCCGGCACGATGCAGGTTAACCTGATATCCCAAAGAATGAAGAAGTGCGCTAAACGCCCCGTTTAAATGAAAGCAATAACCGCTCCTACCGCTTAGAATCAGCTGTACGGATGGCTCAAATCCGATCATAGCAGGTTTTCTTGTAAAAATATCTATGGTTTGCCAAGTAAGTGTTCGAACATGCGCCTCATGAAGAGCGACCAAGTAAGCTTTTGTTGGCGGCTGATGTTCCGCGATTCCAATTCGCTGCAGATAAGCCATTATTTCTTCTTGCGTCAGCGTATACAAATGAGATCAGCCTCCACTCTTGCAACTATCCTTCTTCCACATCCGCTGTCAGTTCACTTGCCACATCCATCATCACAGGTATAACGGCATCATTGCTGCCTGAGACATAAATATCTCCGCCATAATGACGGAATGGGATTAATGCATCTCCGTAGCTCCACATGAAGAAATCCCCTTCAATCGTCATCGTCGTCTCGCCATGAGCGATGAACACGGGCGAATAGGTGAAATCAGGCTTCGTCGCAAAATATCGTTTGCATTCCTCTAACGATATCGCTTGCTCCTCCGCACTTCTATGTTGTTGATATTCTCTTGTCAATCGATAACGCTTGCTCATCCTATGTCCTCCAGTTCAATAATCGATTAGCCGATTGCATAAAATTCATTTTACAGCGATATACGAAGGGGTGCAACATGCGACTTAAGCCTCCTGATACCATGAAGCTTGTGCATGGAACATCGCGGCATAGACGCCATTGGCGGCCATCAGCGACTCGTGATCCCCTTCTTCAACAATTTCTCCACCTTTAAGAACGACGATCCGATCAGCATAACGGGCCCAGCCTAGACGATGCGAGACGAACAGAACCGTTTTGCCTGCTGCAAGCGCTTGGAAGGAGCGATACAGCTCGGTCTCATGCACCGGGTCAATCGCAGAGGTCGGTTCATCAAGGACGAGCAGTCCCGCATTTCGAATGGCCGCCCTGGCAATCGCCAGCCGCTGCCATTGTCCGCCGCTTAACTCACGGCCGCCGGCGGACAACAACCCAATCGAGGTTTCTAACCCGCCTTCAAATTGCTCCACATCGGCTAGACCTCCAGCCTCCAAGGCATGATTTATCGCTGAGTCATCGTGTAGAAACGCTGTTGCACCGAAGCCAACATTATCACGCAAAGTCGATTCATACCGAACAAATTCCTGGAAGACCGCTGATGAGGATCTCCGTAGCATCGAGTAGTCTAACCGCTTATAATCAATGCCATCCCAGGTTACAGAACCCGATGTAGGGTGATATAAGCCGAGAAGCAGCTTCACAAGCGTAGATTTGCCTGCCCCGTTCTCTCCGACCAGTGCAACCGTCTCGCCCGGATTGAGCCTCAGATTGATGTCTCGCAACACATTTAGGTTACTGTTCAAATATTGAAAATTAACGTTGTTAAATATAATCCTGCCTAGCTTTAGTTGCTCGTTAGCGAGCGGTCCGGTATCTTGTGAATCCGACTTCTGTTTCATGGATAAGTAGTCGGCCAGATCATTCACTTTGTCGCTTTGAATAACGATTTTGCCGATTGGAAAAGCCATTCTTCCGGATATGCCGTATGCTTGCCGGATAGCTAGAAAAACAATAACGAACGTACCGGCCGTAAAGTCCCCCGACTTTAACTGAGACAACATCCATGTAACCGTTCCGATTAACCCTAATATCTGCACGGTTGATACGAGCATACCGCGTTTAATTTCTCTCCTGCGCGCTCCCATTCGCAGGGAGAGTGAGTCGCGCATCATGCCGCTCCATTTGTCAGTCAAATACTCAAGTGAACCGAAGATTCTCATTTCTCGAACGGTTTCCGGCTTAGTGAGCTCCTCCTTCAGATAGTCAGACTGTCTACCAGACCTGGTTAAGTCACGATTCTGCTTACGGACAACAAGGTCTGACTCCAGCCGAATCACGAACGAGATCATAAATACAACAACAAGTAAGAAACCGATTACGGGATGGGCGAGCCACGCTACGAGCATGAGTCCGATGAGTTCGAATAACAACCGAAGAAAAGCGATCACATTTTGCAACACTCCGAATAAATCCGTTCCCGCCACGCTCTTCGCTCTTTGCAGCAGATCATAATATTCGGTTTGCTCCATCATTTCTAGCGGTACGCTTACGGCTTTATGATGGACCTCTGCTTGAATCTTCATCGTTGCTTGATCACGAAATTTGGCATCTATGATGTTATGGAGGGCAGATAAACTTACCCGAATGAGTGACACAGTTGTAAAAATAGCTAGAGGCGCCCAAACGAGTCCTATCCACTCGTTCATCTGACGCCCCACCGGATCGGCAGCACTCTCATGGACAAACAGGTCAACAAGCTCACGCTGCGCTGCTAATCCCGGAACGACAAGCATACCAAGCACGATGGGAATAGTCAGCCATGCCAGCGATAGGAGAGGCATATGACGCCATACGAGATAAAATAATGGAATGATGTTTTTTATTTTCATTTGTTTCATCCGGTATACCACTTCGCCTGTAATTGATACATATGGCTATATAGGCCGTCCCTCTCCATTAATTGTTTATGCGTTCCTTGCTCCACGAGCTGCCCCTCTTTCATAACGAGGATGAAATCAACCATCTTATCAGCTCCCAGCCGGTGCGTGACGAGCAAAGCTGAACGCCCCTCCGACGCACGCAAGAAAAGCTCGAAGGCGTCCTTCTCTGCTTTAGGATCTAGAGCTGCCGTTGGCTCATCGAACAATACAAATTCAGCGTCATTAAGGATAGCACGAGCCGTCGCAATCTTCTGCCATTCCCCGCCGGAGGGCTCGATGCCCTCGAATGGAACGCCAAGCTGTAGGCTCAAATCCTCGAACCGGCTTCCCGCTTCATGCAAGGATTGATGCAAACGCTTATCATTCATGAGTTCCGATATTTGACCTAATGCAACATTTTCACGGAGCGTCAACATCAAGCGGGTGAAATCTTGGAAGACGACGGATACATTTCCTTCGGCCGATGTTGGCACAATTCGGTCAGCCTTTAAACGGCTCCACACGATTTCCCCTGCCGTTGGAGAATAGAGTCCTAACAGCAATTTGACCAATGTCGATTTGCCTGATCCATTCTCACCAACTAATGCGACGCGGCTATTCGGCGGAATTGCAAAAGAAATACCGCGAATGGCATCGCGATTATTGCCGGGATAACCGAAATGGAGATTACTCACTTGCAGATGCAAGCCTCCAAACGGCTTCCCTTCCTCTACTTTTTCTTCAACTGCTGCCGATACCTCTCTATCTGATCGTTTAGGTTGTACTTCATCAAGGTTTAAATAAGCTTGGAAGTCCTCCCACTTCATATAATGTGTCCGCATCGCGACACCTTGTCTAATTAAGCTTGGCAATTGCGATAATAATGTCGTCAGCGCCAAGAATAGGAAAGCAAAATGTCCCGCGGACAGCAATTTCGCTCCAGGCATTAATACGACTAAAGCTAACAGCAGCCCGGTAAGCAATGCCATTAGCAGCTCAGGTCCAACTTTCCGACCTTCAGTTGAACGAACAGCATCCAACGTATGCTTAGAAGTCTGCCCCATCAGTGCCGTCCATCTATCGCTTAAGAGATCCCCTAAGTCGAACAACCGTATTTCCTTCGCCGCATTGCGAATCGTCATCAGATCGGAATAATGGCGCAATAATCTGCGATCGGAGCTTTGCATTCGCGTCATTTGCTCGATCCTGCCAACTGATATACCGGATACATATACAAGTAAGATTGCGGAAGCAATAACTGCAATGACCGGAAGCCATTGGCCGAATCGGATGATAACTATTATGAGCACCAGTAATTGCATAGACAGTTGAAGCAACTCTGTCCCTGTATGGTAAATCTCGTATACAGAAACCCGAAGCGCACGTTCTCGCATATCCTTCACCTTGGCAGATTCAATAGTCGCTAATGGAAGACTTGACGTTTTGCGCATGATAAGACGCTGTTCCTCAAGTGTTCCCACCTCATTTAGGCGGGTCATGGCAAGTGGAATCGGCGCTCCTAGCGCAACACTGTTAACAAACATCAGTAAGCCAAGCCACCCAGATGCCCATAGAATGGGACTTATTGGCGCTGAAGCTGACCATGCCTGAATTCGATCGATTATCGTTTTGACAAGCAGAAGCTCAAGCGGCATAATCGGCACCGAGATCAGGAGTGCTGCCGCTAAGATGAGTACAGATCTCTTCTCGATTTGATATAACATAATTGCTGCATTACGAAAACATTTCCAATAATGAATGACCATTCACCGCCTATACCTCTTTACTCAAACCGCATCGTTAAAGATAACGGAATTTCCATAAAAAGTATAGACTTATAAATTCCCTCAGGTTATACTACTATTATAAGAAGCAGCGGACGGCATGCTTTATTTGAACCCACACAGAAATAAACAGTGACACCTCGTGGTGTCTTTTTTATTTACCGCAAGTTTTTCACCTCGCTAGAATAAACAAATCAAATGATAGACAAAGAAAAAAACAGGCTAACCATTCGTATTGGTTAGCCTGTTTTTGATTTTCTTTTTCACGAAAATTAGGTTCTGGTTTTACCTGATCTATACCACAGACCAACGGGAATGAGCAATAGCGAGAGAACGCTGCCGGATATCGCAAGAGCAGCGTAGCTTGCCCCTGCTACAACCATGCCGGATAATGCGCCTCCCGAAGCACCGGCGATAGCAATAAATACGTCAAGAGCGCCTTGCGTCTTGGCTCTGTTATCGATTGTCGTTGCATCGACGACCAAGGCCGTTCCGCTAATAAGTCCGAAGTTCCAACCAAGTCCAAGCAACGTCAATGCTGCGATCAGTAGTGTCATAGAATCTGCTGGAGCAATAGCAGCAATAAAGCCGGCAAGCAATAAAGTAACTCCTGCCGCAAAAGCCATTGGAATTCGACCGAGCTTATCCACAAGTATACCGGTAAAGAGAGACGGCAAATACATGGCGCCAATATGGATGCCGATAACGAGTCCTACCGCACCAAGGCCGTGTCCATGATGCTGCATATGGATTGGCGTCATGGTCATGATCGCAATCATGACAACCTGGGTTAATACCATCACAGTCGCGCCTACAACGATTCCTCTGCGGCCATCAGCGAGCGACTGGCGCGCGGCAGACGGATGGCTGTCGGAGTTTGCCTTCTGCGACTCCGAGATGGCTTTGGCGATCCGCAGTGGATCAGGACGAAGAAGCGCGAAAAGAACCAAGCCCGCGACGATGAAAGCGGCAGCCGATAAAATGAAAGGTCCGGCAAGCACGGGAATGCCTCTTGCCTCCGCGAAATCGCCCATGACCGGCACTAGATTCGGTCCCGCAACCGCTCCGAACGTCGTCGCTACCATCGCAACGCTAATTGCTTTGGCACGTTGCGAAGGCTTCGCCAAATCCGTTCCCGCGTATCTCGCCTGCAGATTCGTTGCGGTACCCGCGCCATAAATGACAAAAGCGAGGAACAATAGAATAAGACTGTCTGCCACGGCAGCGTAGACAATGCCCGCAGCGCCGATGCCGCCGGTCAGAAATCCGGCGGCCAGTCCGATCCGGCGCCCGCTGCGCTGGGACAATCTTCCAATGAGATAAGCGCCGGCGGCCGAACCAAGCGTGAGAAGCGCCACAGGCACGCCTCCATAGCTGTCCGTCCCGAGCATATCCTTGGCGAGCAACGCTCCGACAGTAACCCCGGCCGCAAGTCCTGCTCCTCCGAATAGCTGAGCCAGCACGACAATGATCAACGTTCGCTTGTATATCTGCTGTTGCTTTTCGGGAGATACCGTATAAGAATGATAACGTTCAGTTGAATGATGAATGGGTAAGCCCTCCTCTGCACGATACAATGATTCTTTGATTATATCGTCATAGGCAGTATTAGGAAATGCACTTCCCCATATTCACCGTTCATTCCGTACAAACCGAACTAAACGTCCATTTTCAAATCCCCTTCGTTATCGATGTATACTTTGAACTTGACGTCGGCTTTCAAGTTAGGCAAGTAGTTGGCCCGCCACATTCGGAGTTCGTCGCGTTGCAACCTATTGCGGAAGAGCTGGCCGATTCCGAGTATATCCGCTTGCTCCTCCTTCATTTTCGTCAAAACGTGATTAAGTCTATCAGTCAGCAGCGCTTGAAGATTCTGCTTGATCTTGTCTTGCGTCGGATGACCCTTCGTTTCCAGCAATGCGACTCTAAGTTTGATTTGGCAATTCAGCACTGGTTTGCCATCGACGATCGAGCTATGGTGCGTAATCCGATTATTCACAATCTGTACGGTGGCGTTGTCCATCACCTCGATCTTGCCCTTTACGTCCAAGCCGCTGAATAGATTGGCAATCAACGTTTCATTCGGCGTAAGACGGCCTACCATTTTACCGTTCCGTATTATGGCGCTGCCTTTGGTCTCTATGATCGTGCCCTTCCCCGATTTAATGATCGGTATGGCTTCATCGTGCGTATAAGAGTGAATGCTGCGAAACAGCTCCCAGATTCTCGACGTCGCAACTTGCGGGCTCCACCCTGCGTTCACTTTAAAGAAATCATCAAGCAGCGTTCCGTTATTCATGCTGTATTGTTTTATATTCTCGAAAAACTGATCGATCGGTTCGTCGCATATGACCGCCATCGTTTTGGGTGAAATCTCATTCGAGCGAATAAATGCCGTAACCGCATCGTTCAAGCCGCTAGTCGCATAAGCCTTATCGAACAGGATCACTTTCAGATGCAGCAGATCCATCTGCGTTTCCATGTTCGATCCGATTCGGTCTACTATCTCGTTGATCGTGGCGCCAGTACCTTTGACAAGACGAAACTCGGTCCCCTGCGATTGGAGCGGCTCAGGAATTTGCAGAACGATATGGTATTGCCCGTCCAACTTCGAAACGCCCATCACGATCGGGAGCGAACGATGATTAATATCTTTGTTATCCCAGCAACCGGTCAGCGTTAGCAATAGAGTCGATATTCCGAGTAGACGCAAAACTCGCTTACGGCCTATTCTCATGTCTTAACCCCAACCTTCTTCGAATGGCGAATGCCAAGAAAAAGCATGAGCACAGGAATGAACAGCATCGCGTACACGCGAAGGATCGTATTCATCCAGAATAATCGGTCGACTGCGTGCCAATCCGGAATAAGCGCGCTGAGTGAATAAACGAGAATTGCCAGAGGGATCAGCATCGTAGCCTGCTTTACTGGTATCGCAACGCGTATAATGAGTGCTGTCTTCCACAGCAGCATCGCGTGGAACAACATAACGAACGAGATTAAACAGATTAAAAAAAACATCGATGTCCGATCGAACATTAGCCAATTGATTTCGATCGTCTCAGCCGTCTCGAGAAACGGAAAACTGAATAATACCGCCGTGTTTCGACCGAAAGTCAGAACCGGGATATAGACTGAAATGAGAAACATAGGAAGAAGAATAAAGTAAGCGCGGAGCATCTTCGAAGGTTTGTAGGTTACGTATGGCTGGATGAAGCCAAGATATAGAAATCCCCCTCCGAATGCGAGGAAGCTCTTCGCAAACGCAGGCGTGAACAGGAAAGAGAAGTTGATGACCTCTTTGTCCAGTAAGGGGAACAAGTACTGCCAATCCACATTTTGAAAAGCACTTGCAAGAACGAACAGAACGAGCGGGGTGCCCAAAATGATAAGCAAAATGGAAGTGCGAAATATCGCCTCCACGCCGAGAAATGCAATATAGGACGAAATGGCGACAAGCAAAAGCAATATGGCCCAGATTGGCGTACTTGTAAGGAAGATCAGCCTTATGACATCGGCGTAGGCTCGGAACGTGACTATACTCACGCTCACTAAATACACGGCAAGCGGAAGCAGCAGGATGGTCGCTAACAGCTTTCCGAGTTGCTGCAAAATCTGTATCACATTTAGGTTTTCGAAGTAACTGATTCCTTTCATATATACCCCAATAATGGCGAAGTAGAATAGGAAACCGGCCATGATCAGAATCCAATGGCTGCTCTCTGCGCCTTCGATTATTTGGCTAGGATAGAAAAAGAAGATCAGCCCCATATGGCCAATTAAGAACAGCGATGTGACTTGCGTTGTTTTAGCCATTGGCATCTCCTCTTGTCTTCATAATATGCACATAAGGGATTCCGAACGAATTAAGGCTTGCCATATAGGCGCAAATGGCGACCAGACCTGCCACAAGGCCATACAATCCGAAGCCAGCCGATAGGATAAGGATCAAATATTTGAACAGACGAATAGAATAGGAGTTATGGAAGCCCACGACGGTTGAACTCGATATCGTCGTTGCCGCCAGCACGATAATGAGTAGATTGCTGACCAGCTTGGCGCTGACGACAGCCTGACCGAGTATAATACCGCCAACCATCGTGAGTGTCGGACCGATGCTCTTAGGCAGACGAATGCTCGCTTCGAAGATCAGCTCCAAGATGAGCAGCAGCAGCAAGGTCTCCACCAATGAGGGATATGGAACGTCCAGCCTGCTTCTTGCTATCGTAAGCGCGATCTCGATACGGAGCATGTCCGGATTCACGGACACGAGGGAGACGTATAAGCCGGGTATAATGATATTCGTCAAGACGCCCAGAATACGAAGCATACGCGTCAGGTAAGTGAAGACGGTCAGAAAATTTCGGTCGTTCTCTACCGCGAACATATCGGTCAGAAGACTCGGCAAAATCAAAGCGAAAGGAAACCGGTCCAGCAGCAGCACGACCTTCCCTTTCTGCAGCGCTCTCTCGACCTCCTGAGGTAATTCCGTCGAATTAAATTTCGTAACGGTTGACCATTTGCTAAAGCCGAGCATACCGCTCAATTGCTGCAAGTTTTGCACGTTCATGCTAATATTCGATTCAATTTTCTCAACGACGGAATTCAATAGTTTGGGAATGACTTGATTTTGCTTATAAATAACAACAATCTGCTTCTGCCGGTCGGGGCCGACGCCATAGGACTGCGTTCGCAGATCCTCGGATGCAACGTGTCTCCGAATCAGGCCGATATTTGTTCCGATATCTTCTACGAATGCGCTTATCGATCCCCGGAGTACGTTCTCCGTAATAGGCGCTTCGATTGAACGGGACAATATTTTGGAATAAGGATGGTAGTCTACGAATACCTCCTCCGATTCGAACCAAATAACAAGCTGCCCACGCAACAATAGCGAGACGATCGAATCCTCGCTCGGATCTTCAATCATTTGGCCGATACTTTCAAATAATCGGTATTCGCTTTTATCGGGAACGAACCTTGCTGCTTGCGCATGGAGCTCATTCATCGATTCGGCAACGCTCATGAACGATTGGTAGCCAAGCAATACGACCTGTTCGTTGGACAGCAAGATTTTGTATCGGAAAAAATCGGAGTCTTGACCTAATCGCTTTATGATCTTATCTATTAATTTCAACTAAAATCCCCTCAACATTTTCTTGTTATGTTTTCCCTTTTTTCCCCAACTATGCATGCATGGCATAACGAATCAACTCGCCAACCTAATAAGACAAAAAAAACAGCCCATCCCCTGAAGGATGAGCTGTTATCATAAAAATATTAAACGTTCAACGAATAGTTGTTGCGAGCAATCACTGTCGCTTCTACCATGTTGCGCAGAGCTGCAACCGTTTCTTCCGTGCCGCGTGTCTTAAGGCCGCAGTCCGGGTTAATCCAGAACAGCTTCGGATCAAGCACGCGAAGCGCGCGATCGATCATGCTCGTCATCTCTTCCACTTGCGGAACGCGCGGGCTATGAATATCGTATACGCCAAGTCCAATTCCAAGCTTATACGTATTCAGCTCGAAGCTATGAATTAGCTCGCCATGACTGCGGGACGTCTCGATCGATATAACGTCGGCGTCCATGGCTTCGATCGAATCGATCATGTCGTGGAATTCGCAATAGCACATATGCGTGTGGATTTGCGTCGTATCTTGAACCGTGCAAGTCGTCATACGGAAAGCTTTGACCGCCCATGCAAGATAAGCAGCTTGCTCTTCTTTCTTAAGCGGCAACCCTTCACGAACGGCTGGCTCGTCAACTTGTATCATGCCGATTCCAGCTGCTTCAAGCGCCTCTACCTCTTGTCTTAACGCATAAGCCAATTGGTAAGCAATTTGCTCGCGAGCGATATCGTCACGAACGAACGACCAGTTCATAATCGTAATCGGACCGGTTAACATCCCTTTCACGGGACGACCCGTCTTCGACTGCGCATATTTCGTTTCTTCGACGGTCATCGCTTCCTCGAAAGCTACGTCCCCGAATATAACCGGCGGCTTCACGCAGCGTGAACCGTATGATTGCACCCAGCCGTATTGCGTGAACGCGAAGCCTGCAAGCTTCTCGCCGAAGAATTCAACCATATCTGTACGCTCGAATTCACCATGTACGAGCACATCAAGTCCGATCTCTTCCTGCAGCTTGATCCAAATATCGATCTGGTCGCGGATGAAGCCCTCGTATTGCTCGTTATTCCATTCGCCCTTGCGCCACGATTGACGGGCTTTGCGCACTTCGGCAGATTGCGGGAAACTGCCGATCGTCGTAGTCGGGAAGATCGGAAGCTGCCATTTACTATGCTGTGCAGCATGCCGCTCATCAAATGCCGAGCTGCGTTTCGGCTGTTGCGTGCTAAGTGCAGCCACCGCTTGCTGAACGTCGCCGCGGTTGCGCGTGCTGGACATGCTCAGCGCTTGCAGAGCTTTCTCGCATTGCTCAAGCTCTTTAGCGATTGTTGCTTTGCCAGATCCGACAGCCTTCGTTAAGAGGACAAGCTCGTCCAGCTTCTCGTCGGCGAAGGCAAGCGCGCCTTTCAGCTCGGGAAGCAGCTTTGACTCGTTAGCTGTCGTAACCGGTACATGCAACAAGCTGCATGACGATTGTACGATTAAGCGATCAGCCGACACGATGTCTGTCAATTGCTCCAGCACGGACAGCTTCTCTTGGAGCGATGCTTTCCAGATGCTGCGGCCGTCAATAATGCCTGCTCCAAGAACTTTGTCAGCCGGGAATCCAGCAGCTTTGATCGACGCCAAATTCGCGGACCCTCCATGTACGAAATCAAGCCCGATGCCTTGAACCGGAAGCTTAACGATAGCCTCGTAGCTCTCAACCGATTCGAAATACGTTTGCAACAAAATGTTAAGACCCGGTACAGCAACAGCGAACGTCTCGTAGATCGTACGTAGGCGTCCATAGTCTGCATCACTTAATTTCGTTACGACGATTGGCTCGTCGATCTGCACCCATTGCACGCCTTCGCTTGCCAGCTCTTGCAATACTTGAACATATAGAGGAATCAAGCGCTCCAGCCATGCATCCGTTTCCGATGCTTGATACCCCTTCGACAGCTTTAGGAAAGTAAGCGGACCTACGATTACAGGCTTGCCTTCGATACCGAGTTTTTCTTTTGCTTCGCGATAAGCGATTAGCGGTTTGTTCTCAGTCACTGTCGGCGAAGCGCCGTCCAATTCAGGAACGATATAATGATAGTTCGTATTGAACCATTTTGTCATTTCGCTTGCTGCTGCATCCTTTGTTCCACGGGCGATGCCGTAGTACAATGACAGAGGCACAGCGCCTCCTGTATAAGAGAACCGCTTCGGTACAATTCCGAACATCGTCGCCGTATCGAGGATATGGTCATAATAGCTGAAATCATTAACCGGGATAATGTCGATCCCTTTCTCTAGTTGCTTGCGCAAATGAGTCAAGCGGATATCCTGAAGCTTCTGCTGAAACTCCGATTCCTCCAGCTTGCCTGCCCAGAACGCCTCTAAAGCTTTCTTCCATTCACGGTCTGCACCAATTCGCGGATAACCAAGTACACTGCTCTTTGCCATCTTGCAACACTCCTATGCCATTTGTTAAACAAAAGATATCATGGATAGAGAGTTATAGTGTAACTGTATAATACTATATCTAGATATAGCTTTTAGCTATATCTGATCGTCATTGGCCTGTTGCACGCTGTAATGCCTCTATATAGGCAGTTCCAAGCTTCGATAACGCAACATTTTTATGAGAAATCCAGCCCACATTAATCGTTTCCTCGCAATCAAGCGGTACCGGAATGATCTCGTTGCCGTTCAGATCGGCGCTCAGAACTCCCGTCGAAATCGTATATCCGTTCAGTCCGATCAAAAGATTAAATAACGTCGCGCGATCATTGACCCGGATGCTTTTGTTATGGGACAACGTGCTTAGAATCTCCTCGGCAAAATGAAATGAATTGTACTCGCCTTGGTCGAACGACAAATACGGGTATTGCTGCAGCTGATCGATGGTTACAATTGATTGGCCTGCCAATGGATTGTTGATGCTGATGAAAATATGCGGCTTCGCCGTGAACAAGCTGTGGAACTGAAGATTCGCGCTGCTGAGCAGCTTGTTAATGACTTTCCCGTTGAACTCGTTCAGGTACAGGATACCGATCTCGCTCCGCAAGCTTCGAACGTCCTCTATGATTTCATACGTCTTCGTCTCCCGAAGCGCCAGCTCGTATTCCTCATGTCCGTATTCTTGAACGAGGCTAACGAAGGCGTTAACGGCGAATGCATAATGCTGGGTAGACACAGAGAAATGCTGCGGAGAGGGCTTCGCATTCATGTATCTTCCCTCCAGCAGTTCCATCTGCTCGACGACCTGCCTTGCATAGCTTAGAAATTCGACCCCTTCCTTCGAAAGTGAAATTCCTTTGTTGGAACGATCGAATATGGCAATCCCCATCTCTTCTTCCAGGTCCTTAATCGCATTGGACAAGCTGGGCTGGGAGATGAACAGCCTTTTGGCGGCCTCGTTAATAGAGCCGCGGTTAGCGACCTCAATTACGTATTTCAGTTGCTGCAGCGTCATTCCCTTACTCCTATCATTTAACGTATTAAGTGGATTGTATGGGGCAAGCCAGCGTAAGTCAACCTATTGAACGGTTCTTTGTTATTGCTTGTTCTGCTCCAACCGTTTTATTTCCTCCTCAATCCTAACCGTTTCGATTCGTTCGAACAATAGCTCCAAACCTTCGATCTGGCGGTTAGCAGGAACGAAGGTCAACTGCCATTCGGGTTGGCCGAGCCCGAGAAATTTTCTGATTTTGTCACATGAGAATGGAATGAAAGGCTGTAAAAATTGAGCTAGGTTAGCTATCATCTGAACGCATGCATGCAGCGTATGAGCACAAGCTTCGCGGTTTTCATGCCATTGCTTCCAAGGCTTACATTCATCAAAAAATTTGTTTGATAACCGCACATATTGAAAAATGAGCTCTAACGCTTCCTTAAGCTGTCCGGCTTCGATCAATGCACCTGTTTTTTCATATAACGTATTCAGCTCATTCGTTTGGATAAGAGTTAATCCCCCCTCAGGAACTCGGCCGTCAAACGACTTTACTATAAAAGCTAGATTGCGATTGACGAAATTACCGAATGCGCCAAGCAACTCCCCGTTATGGCTATGAATGAACTCTCTCCACGAAAAGTCTGTATCCCTCTTCTCCGGACCATTCGCGATAAGAAAATACCGGATTGAATCAGGATGATAACGGCTTAATAGATCCGGCAGCCATACCGCCCAATTATTGCTCGTCGAGAACTTTTTTCCCTCTAGGGTCATATATTCGCTAGAAAGAATACGGTCAGGCAGATGAAGACCGCCGAGTCCCAGGAGCAGAGCAGGCCATATCACGGTATGGAATGGAATATTGTCCTTCCCGTGTACATAATAAGCCGTTATTTGCGCATGATCCTTCGTCCAGAACGTTTCCCAATTACCGCCCGTATTCGCAGCCCATTGCTTACTAGCAGACAAGTATCCGCTGACGGCTTCAATCCATACGTATATCTTTTTACCTTCAAATCCTTCAACCGGTACGTCGACGCCCCATGACAGATCACGCGTTACGGCCCGGTCCTGCAATCCTTCAGTCAAATATCTGGCAGTCATTTGCACGGCATTATCCTTCCAGCCCTTCGCTTGTTCCGCATATTGCTCCAGTTCCTTCTGAAATCGAGATATTTCAATGTAAAAATGCTCGGTAGACTTCACGGTCGGCGGATTGCCGCATAACTTGCACTTTCTTTCTATCAGATTAGATGGGTCAAGCAGCGATGAACAATAATCACATTGATCGCCGCGTGCTTGATTTCCGCATTTCGGGCATATTCCTTCCACATAGCGATCGGGCAAGAATCGTTTATCTGTCTCGCAATACGTTTGCTGGACGGTCTTCTTGTATAAATAACCTTGATCCAACAGTTTCAAGAAGATCTCCTGAACGATGCGATGGTGATTAGCATCATCCGTTCTTGTATATAAGTCGTACGTGAAACCAAGCTGCCGAAAACACTCAACGAACTCGTTGTGATAGCGATCAGCTATTTCTCCCGGCGCGACATTCGCTTGAATCGCTTGCACTTCAACAGGTGTTCCATGGCAATCGCTGCCCGATACATACAATACTTGCTCTCCTTTGGCTCTGCTGTACCTAGCGATGACATCGCCTGGAATCAAGCTTGCTGCTCTTCCCAAGTGCAACGAACCATTCGCATAAGGCCAAGCTCCTCCGATAAATACTGCTGACATCGTTTAACTCCTCCTTTTGTTTGAACGCAAAAATGCTCCCATCCCTTAAGGGACGAGAGCAGTGCTCACGTGTTACCACCCAGTTTCATTAATGCCTTGCGACACTAACCTTGTCAGGTACGCCGCCATTGACGGTTATACCCTAGCACGTTAACGGGTGCGGGTTCCGGCGCAGCCTACTACCGGTTAAGGGTTCGATGCGCAGCTCAGAGACCATATTCTCAAGGATATTCTTTGCCCCTTCTCAGCTGCCGGGGTTCTCTGTACAAAGACGTTGCCTCGATACTCTTTCTCTTCATCGCTTTTGTTCTGAATATTCAAGTTATTATGAATAGTACTGGATATAATTTCCTAAGTCAAGATCATTTTTCCATTACTTGTCTTATTTCTGAATAAAATGATAGTGCAGATCCCCTTCAGCAAACAACATATGATCACCGATCATGACGATCTCCCCGCTTGCTGCTTCGTCCAACGCCGTACTCACGCTTTCCTTCGTTTCCGGACGATAGCGGGTTATGCGCGCTGTCCGATCCTCGTCATGATATCGACTCCAAATAAGTTCCTTGTCTTCTGGCGTAGACAATATTTTATAATACTCCTGGTCAGTTCCACTCATCAAAAAATAACGGCTTTTCGACCGATCGACGAACAATAAGCCTTCAGATGCATCCGTGACGAGCTCCGGCTGTTCCAGATCCTCAAGTCGAAGCGCCTCGGTCAGCCTGATCGCTTTCCCGCTTGTTACATCGATCCATTCATAGGTCGACCGCTGTTTTACAGGAATGACTGAACCTTCATCCGAGAACTCAAGCTCATATCGTTGTAAAATACCCGAATCTCCGCTTAACCATCCTCGCCACTCGACATGTGACGTCTTATCGTTTGTGGCAGTCGATGTTTCCCAAACGATGCTTCCGCTCCGATCAAGCAATTGTACCCCTTGCGGAGCAATAATGTAGTTTTCTTCGCCACCCAGCACGTTGTCGCTGCTCTGATCTCTCGTATACTCGTAAACGGCCAATCGGCTGTCCGCACTCCATTGGAAGGCTGAGTAACGATCATAACCTTCATAACCGTTCGAGAATCGTTTGATTAGCTCGCCTTCCTCATTATACAGATGATAGACAAGCCCCTCTCCTTGTTCTCTATAAGCCTCATACCAGATTCTGTCTCCGCTAGGGGATGGAGTAAGCATGAAGAATGGAAAAGGGTTCGGTAAGAGATTGTCCGAAAGCTTGCTTTCTCCAGTTCGCACATCGATAATCCACAGACGACCATCACCAAAAACATTCAGATAGAGCTTCCCATCGACCGCGTTAAGCCAACTTTTCCCAAGATGATCTTCTTCTATGCCATTCGGAACATTCTCTGCCACGGTCGTAAGCGTTAACGTCTTCAAATCCAGACTGACGACATCATATCGAATGCTGCCAATTGCTTCACCTACACTTGGCTGGATCAGAATCAAGCGTGCTGGATCAAGAAATCCATGAATGCGACTCGTGGAGCTCACCGAATAGCCATCCTTCAATTGAATATCAGCAAAAGGAATGAGGCTGTACCGGCCTTCCTCGGGATAAACAGCTAGCAGATCAAGCTGATACCTCGTCCATTCGGAATCAGACGAAAGACGTTGAACGATATGAATGACAGGCATTTCGTTATCGTTTGATATGATCGTTTGTGCGACGAATGCATTCTCTTCGTTTAGAACATATTTTATGCCGTCATTTTGTTTAATGACATTAACTGTTAACGCATTTAAATCATCTGTTATTAAATCCTGTTCCAATTGTGTTAGAGGCGGAGCCGAGCTGTCTTCAGCATAGCGATTACCCTCGGCAGCTACGGGGCGTTCAGTCGGCGTTTCTGTCATCTTTGCGTCGTTATTCCTATTATTATCGCAACCAATAAGCAGCAGCAGCAGAAACACGATAACGAGGCTAATCCTCACACACATTCCTCCGCTTCGATCCACTTCCTTGGACCAATCAAACGAAATGGCGGATGACCCGCTGCATCGATTGCGTCCCGGATTCTCTGAATCGTGAAGTCGCTGATCGGTTTCGGAAGATTGTCTATAGCGAAATACCCGCTGTCCGTGATCTCGGGTGAGGCGGGCACAGGCTGTTGTTCGCCGCCATATGCACAAAGGAATACAAAATGATGCATGTCGTGATTAGGCTCATAATAGATGCCGGTTAATCGTCCAGCTTCGACGGAAAGTCCCGTCTCTTCACTGACTTCCCGCATTGCGGTTTGCTGCGCGGACTCGTTCTTTTCGGCCAAACCTCCCGGAAGATCCCAGTTCAACTTGCCGTAGCTATGCTTTACTAATAAGACTCTTTCGTCTGAATCCAATATGACCGCTGCAGCTCCGATTAATTTATTCGACACCTATAAGCAACCCCCATCTTATATTGGTATTTATCCAATATATGGACGTTAGTTGATGCAAATAAGTTTCACAGCCGTTACTCTACTCGTTTGGCTATTACATGAGAGGCAGGCAGGACACCTGCTTTGGCTGTACCGATCAATCGGTTGCTGCCATCCATCTCTACGCGGAACTTCAAGTTCAGCTTCATCGGCTTCGTGACACGCTGAGTCCAGCTAAGACGATTGCCGTTTAGAACAGGATCGACGAACGAGACAGATTCATCGCCTTGTTTCGCTGTTCCGATGATTCCTCCGTCACGGGTTCCTATATGAAACGTTACCGCCAGCTTGCCAACCGGCGTCGCAATCGTTGCTTCCCATACTCCATCGAACAAAGTACCGTCCGTAGAAGCGGCAGCCGGCAGCGGCAGGTCTTCGATTGGAACTTCATCGTCGCCTTGACTATTGCCGACGACTGGATCAAGTCCTTTATTTTCCCATACCGTTCCTCGTCTCTCGAACTCGAACAACATTTCGATGGCATGCGCAATACGAGGCCCTAACTGACGCTCCACTATGTACAACGAAATGTCTAGGCCTGAAGTGACGCCGCCGCCAGACACCAGATTGCCGTCCACAACGATTCTGGCATTCACTGGTATTGCGCCAGTCGCACCCAGCGCGTCCATGCCGTACCTATTCGTTACGGCATAGCGACCTTCCAACATCCCGCTCATTGCGAGCACTAAGGATCCTCCGCATACGGTGACGATCATTACGTCACTGCGGTTCATTGCTTCCTTCACGAGGTTCGTTAACTCCGTATTCGCCGCTCGCGCTAGAATAGCCGGGACGGATTGTTCCCCTTCTCCAGCCATATTGCCTGATGCCCCAGGTATGACAATAATACCCGCCCTTGAAGGATCAAGCGTTCCGCTAGCTTGAATCGGCAGCCCATGCATGCCGCTCTTGACGAGCCGCGGCCCTTCGGCTGTCACTAGCTCAACGCTGCAAGCACCTCCTGCATACATCTCTGCTGCACAGAAAACCTCGTAAGGCCCGATCGCGTCCATCAAATCGAAACCGTCGAATAATACGATTTGTACATGCATGCTGCTCAATGTGCTCTCCCCCTTTTACCATATCGGATGACGACCTCTGCAACTAGGAGATTGGCTGCAATCGCTCCGTATACTCCCGCTGTGTAACTTGTTTCATATTGCATTCCGAAGCCGTCGTTTAATAGCTTAGATATTAAATGAACGAACAGATTGGTGAAGCAGAACGCATAGCTTCGAATCATAAAGCTGCGATGTTGATCCATCCTCTTGCGCCTAATATGAACGATTGCCATTACCGTAATAGTCAACCATATGATGCTCGTTAAATTGAATCCGATGCTGCTAAGCTTGCCTCCCGTAGAGTAAGGAGCCATATATCCAGCGGTTAAGCTTACACCCGCAACAAAGAACACAAAGGCATAGCCGTTTCTTTTGTGATATTTGCGGTGTCTGTTGTACATGAAGGACGAGAAGTTAATCGCTCCGCTGATCATGGCAAGACAACTAAACCACACATGGATATGCAATACAGTTAGCCATACCGATGGATTGGGCTGCTTCAGTTGATCGACCTTATGCGATAGAAATTCACCGGCATCCGGATTCAATACTAAATTTACGATTGCAACATAGAACACGTATATGAGACAAACAATCACAAACACCTTGTACCCTTGCTTTTTCAAACCATGTGATTCCCCTTTCTGCAGATTAGAGACCGAACCGTACGGTCTCTTTTTTAATAATCATACTACGAATACCACTCCAACTCACGCACAAAATGTTACAATATAATGAGCCTGTTCAATTTTTCTTCGAAAGGACACCTATTATGCGCAAAAGCGATAAAACAAAACTGCATATTATTATGAAATCGGCAGAGTTGTTTAACGATAAAGGTTATGCCGGATCGACTATTCAAGACATTATGGATGCAACCGGCCTCACGAAAGGCGGCATCTACCGCAACTTCGCTAATAAGGATGAGATCGCGCTAGAGGCGTTCGCCTATGCGGGACAAGTGCTGTGGGGGCATTTTGCAGCAGCTATCGAAGGCGCGACAACGGTGATCGATAAGGTCACAGCGATGTGCGACGTATATAGCGATACGGTCAATAATCCGCCAATCAAGGGCGGTTGTCCGTTTCTTAATACGGCTGTCGAGAGCGACCATTCCTTCCCCATTCTTCGGGACAAGGCTACCCAGGCATTCGATCAGATGATGTCGTTCATACAAGGATTGCTGCAGCAAGGCATTGATAATGGCGAATTCCGCAGCGATTTGCAAACCGAGTCGATGGCTTCCTTCATATTCACGGCTATCGAAGGCGGAATCATGGCAAGCAGACTAACGCGCGACAATAAACATGTTGCTTTTGCCAAAGACAATATTCGAACGCTGCTTCACAGCTACCAAGAAGTCGAAGCATCGGTACTTGTCATACCGGATGATGAGGAATAATGACAAAGACGGCTGCCATCGCGGCGGCCGTCTTTCCTTTATACACCTATTCATTAAACTTTAACGCCTTGAAAATGAGTTTCCACGCCTCTGTTGATTATGCCATTATTCCCGATCGCCCTTGCAAATACTTGGACACTGTCGCGGGCTTCCAGTTTCACAAGTCCTGACGCATCGATCAGATTCTCCCCTTGGATGAAATGTTCGCGGTCGGATATTCTAGCAAGTCCATTCACGCGAATTTCCAAGGTCATCTCGATATCTATCATCGTGATGACGGAGAGTGCTACGCTTGCCACTAGCGAATAAATGCCAGCTTGCTTCGGACGGAACGTCGATGTCGCAGGGTTGTACTCGTTGTTCAGATCGACTTCCTCGACTTGGTATTGCACTTGCGTGAAAGGACCCATGTTCAACAGCTGATCCGCACCTGAAACCGCGATAAAGGCAGATTTTCGTCCCCTAAACTTTTTGCCGCCGCACCCTTTGCGAATAACCTGCCTGCTCGTCGTCTTCTTGACGACGATTGTTTTGCAGGCGGGCTTTGACTTCACTAATCCTTTGAAAGTCATGCCTACTCCTCCTTGAAAGCTTAATAGATCTGGCTTTCTATATCATATGGAGATCGGCATTTCATAGAGACGGCAACAGCCCAAAACTTCGTAATATTAATAGATTCATAGACTCTGACCACGGGGATCCTAACTTACCTGCTCATTTGCTTCTTCAGTAGCTCCTTATTATAAAGCAGATTCGAATCATTCGGCGAGTAGGATAATGCGATTTCATTGTGCTCGTAAGCGAGCGCCAATTGCCCGAGCTTGCCATAGCAATAGACGAGCTGAAGATGCGGAAGCCAAGTCCATGCCGCGAGATTCATACTATATAACCTGCTTTCCGGCTTCTCTAACTTTAGAGCTATTTGATACCAGTGAACAGCCTTTTCATAAAGTCCGTTTTCTTGATAAAAATAACCGATGCGGCATACGTAATCCGCGCGCGGCTGATCGTACTTGAAAGACGCTTGCAACGCCTCTAATTCTTGTTCCTTTAGACCAAGCTCATGATAGCAATGTGCCATTCTACCGCAGCATTCCAGCTTTATTGCATTGTGCCCTGTAGAATCCCTGAGGATAGAATCATAGCTTGCGATTGCCTGCTCATAACGGTGATTAGCCATAAGCTCCATCGCATATTGCAATGTTTGCCTGCTATTGAGCTTAGTGCCCTTCGCAAGCATGTCTTCATAAATAAGCAAGTTTCGATCACTATTCGAATGATCCCGCCCATGACAGACTGCGATATCTGATAATAAAACATTCCCTTGGACTGCTAGCTGCTCATGCACGGGATCATGCCATTTGAATTGTCTAGACGTCTTTACAAGCCGATGTCGCTTAACAACCGTTGTCGGCTGTCCAAGCGGATCGAAATCCAGCCAATAATCCATCATTACGGCATCGACCGCTGAATCCATCTCTTCCTTAAGCGACATAAGCTTGATTCGTTCCCTCTCATCCAACCAGTCGTCCGCATCAAGCCATAATATATAATCTTTCGTTGCATAACGAAACGATTCATTGCGAGCCGCGGAGAAATCATTAATCCAATCAAAATGATAAATACGCTTCGTATACCGTGCCGCTATTGCTAGCGTGCCGTCTGTGGAGCCCGTATCCACGATGATGATCTCATCGACCGCATTGGCAACCGTGCTTAGGCATCTGCCTAACTTCTGCTCCTCGTTACGAACAATCATGCATAAGCTTATCGTAATCAAAACGGTATCTCCTCCAATCGCGTACTCTTCATTCATGTTATGGAGCTGATACCTGTTATGTCTGTACGTCTGCTTCGGGAAGTTGGGATTTTAATATAAAACATGAATAATTTCCTTCTTACAAGGCATGATGATATAATGAGTTTATTCATACTAGATGGGTCGGCTATAAGCCTGAACATCGGATGAATAACAAAATGAAGCCAATCGAGGAGGAAATGAGTAACGATGTCTAAACTCAATATCGGTATTATTCTAGGCAGTACACGTCAAGGACGAGTCAGTCCTCAAGTAGGCGAATGGGTGAAGAGCATTGCCGACAAACGCGGCGACGCGAACTATGAGATTGTTGATATTGCTGAGTACAAGCTCCCTCTCTTGGGCGAAGAAGACGCTACAGAGCAAGCGACAGCTTGGAATACGAAGCTAGCCAGCCTTGACGGCTTCGTCTTCATCGTTCAGGAATACAACCATAGTATTACAGGAGCGCTCAAGAATGCTCTAGATTACGCGCGCGATGCGTGGAACAATAAAGCTGCCGGCATTGTGAGCTATGGTTCTGTTGGCGGAGCTCGCGCTGCTGAGCATTTGAGAGGCATTCTTGGCGAGCTTTCCGTAGCGGACGTTCGCGTTCATCCGGCGCTTTCCCTCTTCACCGACTTCGAGAACGGCTCGGTATTCAAGCCTGCCGATCTGCATTTAACGAACGTCAACGGCATGCTCGATCAAGTGCTTGCATGGAGCGGCGCTCTCAAAACGATTCGTCAATAAGCCAGGCCAGAAGCCTTTCTACTGCTAACGGCAATCAATATCAAAAAAACATCGCCTAATACATAGGCGATGTTTTTTTTGCGTTTTTCATAGGAACACCCAAGCTAGTCTATCATTTTTCCATATCATATAGCATTGCTAGAATTAGCAACTATCATATGGGAGGAATGATTATGATCAACAAGCAAGCATTGCGCAAAAAAATGCTGACGAGCGGGCTGAAGAAAAAATGTGGGCCAAAAAGGTACACAAAGCGCCCCGTACTGTGCAAAAGGAAAGGATCTGCCTTCTCGGCGATCGCAACCGATGCGCAACCCATCAGCAGCACAGGTTTAGTTCAAGTGTTATTTGATCGAGAGTTATTCGACCTTGCTAACGAATACAATCCGGCAACCTCCATTTTCACTCCGAAGCGTAGCGGCGTTTACGTCTTCTTCGCAAGCATGAATTATCGGCCTTCAACGGATGATGCTGGTGTCGTATCGCTAGCTATCATCGCAGGAAGCCGAGACATTCAATTCGACTCGGAACCCATTGATCCAATAAACGGCAATCAATTGGACGTAGCTGGCATCGCGAAGCTTAGAGCTGGCGAACGCGTTGCCGTACTTGCGGTTGTTAGCGCGGGAAGCGGCGTCATCGAACCATTCGGCACACGCTTCGAAGGCTCTAGAACGCAGTAATCGGCTTCAGCTTGCTCTCGATCTCTTCGCGTCTTCCTTCCAGGAACGGAGGCAACGATAACGGCTCGTGCAATACGTCGGTTTCATCGCTTACTTCGTAGCCAGGACCTTCGTCCGTAGCAAGCTCGAATACGATGCCGTTTGGATCCCAGAAGTAGAACGAAGTAAAGAAATGACGATCAAGAATACCTGTGTTTTTCAAACCTTCAGCCGTTATGCGAGATGCCCATCCAGCCAGCTCTTCCTTATTCGATACTCGGATCGCAACATGATGCACGCTTCCTCGTCCAGGTCTTGCCTTGTCTTCGAGCGCTGATTCCTTCACGTGGATCTCCGTGCTAAGACCGCCTGTTCCTGTCTCGAAAATCGTTACATCATGAGCCCCATCCCCCATCGCTTTTGCGCTGCGGGTTTTTTTGTATCCTAATAACCGCTCCAGCACATCAATCGTCTTAGCGCTGTCGCTAACGGTCAATACGGCCGGGCCAAGGCCAAGAAGGGCATATTGAGCAGGAATATCTTCAACCTGCCATGCAGCGTTTGGCGGGTAAAGCTTATCTCCTTGGACGGAGACGAGATGGACGGTAAGATCGTCAGGATCAGAGAACGTCAAAGAAGCTCGTCCATCCTCATGAACGATCTCGCCAACTGACACTTGGCTGCTTTCGAGACGAGCTTTCCAGAAGGACAGCGCTTCATCGCTTGCTACCGCTAGCGAGATAGAGGATATGCTGTTCGTCCCCTTGCGTGCATGCCCGGCATTTGGCAGCTCGAAGAAAGTAACCCCCGTCCCCGGCGATCCGAGCTTATCCCCGTAGAATAGATGATACATACCCACATTGTCCTGATTGACCGTCTTTTTCACAAATCGCAAGCCCATTACTTTCGTATAGAACGCCACGTTCGTTGAAGCGTCTTTCGTAAACATGGATACATGATGTTGTCCAATAATCGGTTTCATGCTTATCTTCCTTTCTATTCCTTATAGTTCCTATTATACAGAAAGAACCCGTGAAGCATATTGTTCACGGATTCAGAGGTGAAGCTTATTGATTAAGCATGGAACTGCTGCCCATCCAGCACTTCCGGAACATAACCGGCACGGATAACGAAGTCGCCGAAGTACTCGTTGGCTTTGCGTTCCTGTGCGTATCTTGCAAAGATCGGCTGAAGGGAATCAAGAATCTCAGCCTCTCCGATATTCTCTTTGTACAGCTTGTTCAGACGATGACCCGTGAAGCTGCCGCCCAAATACATATTGTATTTGCCTGGCGCTTTGCCGATGAACGAAAGCTCAGCCAGCATCGGACGAGCGCAGCCGTTCGGGCAACCCGTCATACGAATGACGATTTCTTGATCTCTAAGTCCCAGCTCCTCCAACATCGGATCGAGCTTATCCATCAACGTCGGAAGATAACGCTCCGACTCTGCCATTGCAAGACCGCAAGTCGGAAGCGACACGCATGCCATTGAATTTCTGCGCAACGCGGAGAAGTGAAGGCCGTCTGTTAAGCCATATTCGCTCGCTAGCGCATTGATCTTCTTCTTGTTCGCCGTAGTGACATTGGCAATAATCAAGTTCTGATTACTCGTCAAGCGTAAGTCGCCGGTATGGATCTTGGCGATTTCGCGCAAGCCTGTCATCAGACGGTTGTCGCCGTTATCCATGACCCGTCCGTTCTGAATGAACAGCGTCAAATGCCATTTGTTGTTGCTGCCTTTGACCCAGCCGTAACGATCGCCGTTGGATTCGAATTCGAACGAACGAGCTTCCTCCAGCTTCCAGCCAAGGCGCTCATGCAATTCATTAACGAACCAGTCGAGTCCGCGGTCGTCGATCGTGTATTTGAAGCGCGCGTGCTTACGAACGGCGCGATCACCATAATCGCGTTGAATCGTAACGGTTTTCTCTGCAACGTCGATAGCCTGCTCCGGCGTACAGAAGCCGATGATCTTCGACACTTGCGGATACGTCTTCGGATCGCCATGGGACATCCCCATGCCGCCGCCAACGCTAATATTGAAGCCCTTCAGCTTACCGTTTTCGACGATTGCGATATAACCAAGGTCCTGCGAGTATACGTCAACATCGTTGGACGGTGGAATGGCAATACCGATCTTGAACTTACGCGGCAAATACACTTTACCGTAGATCGGCTCTTGTTCTTCGCCGTCTTGAAGGCTGTCTACAACCTTCTCGCCGTCAAGCCATATCTCATGGTACGCTCTCGTACGCGGATCCAAATGCGTGCTGATCTTGTTCGCCCATTCGTACACTTCGCCATGAATGTCGGATTGGTACGGATTCGGGTTGCACATGACGTTACGGTTAACGTCGCCGCAAGCCGCAAGCGTGCTTAGCAGCGAATCATTCACTTCGCGAATCGTGTTCTTGAGATTCCATTTCAGAACGCCATGCAATTGGAATGATTGGCGCGTCGTTAGGCGGATTGTTCCGTTAGCATATTTGTGTGCAACGGTATCCATCATCAACCATTGCTCCGGTGTAACAACGCCGCCTGCTGCGCGTACACGCAGCATGAACTGATACGCTGGCTCAAGCTTCTGCTTCGCTCTTTCGTTCCGCAAGTCGCGGTCATCCTGCATATAACTGCCATGATGCTTCATAAGACGGTTGTCATCCTCAGGAATCGAACCGGTAATCGGGTCCTTCAACGTCTCTTCAAGACTACCCCGCAAGTAATTGCTTCGAATTTTGATATGCTCGACGTCGCTATGCGGAGCATCGTGCGGAGGATAAAACTCTTTTTTCGACATGCTTGCTATTCTCCCCTCGCGATCAGGGAACGTCTAGTAGACGTCCCGCTGATAACGTTTCTGTTGTTGCAACTGTGTCATATACTCCGTTGCTTGTTCTGGGCTTAACCCGCCGTGACGTCCGATGATCTCAAGCAAAGCTGCATGTACGTCATGCGCCATTCTCTTCTCATCGCCGCATACGTAGACGTGAGCGCCTTCTTGAAGCCATTTGTACAACTCCTCGCCCTTCTCGAGCATCCGATGCTGAACGTAAACCTTCTCCGCCGTATCACGGGAGAACGCAACGTCCATTCGCGTCAATACGCCGTCCTTCAGCCAACGCTGCCATTCCACTTGATATAGGAAATCCGTCGCAAAATGCTGATCGCCGTAGAACAGCCACGATTTGCCTTCTGCTCCAGCCTCTTCGCGCTCGCCAAGGAACGCTCTGAACGGAGCTACACCCGTACCAGGTCCGATCATAATGATCGGCGTGTCCGTGCTCTCCGGCAGCTTGAAGTTCGGATTGTTCTGAATGAAAATCGGGAGCTTGTCGCCCGCAGCTACACGCTCTGCAAGCTGTACCGAGCAGACGCCATTGCGATCTCTTCCATTCGCCTCATAACGAACCGAACGAACGGTAATATGAACTTCTTCAGGGTTTGCGTTCAAGCTGCTTGAGATCGAATACAAGCGAGCTGGGATTTTGCGAAGCAAGGAGACGAATGACTGTGCAGACAATCCCTTAAGCGAATAATCCTTCACAAGATCGATCAAGTCGCGTCCATTCAGGTATGCCTTAAGCTTCTGCTCTTGTCCTTCGCCAACTAGTTCCGTCAACTCTGCGTTTGAAGTTGTCTCCGCGAACTGCTTCAGCAAAGGCTTCGTTAATACAGTAATTTCATAATAAGAGATCAGCGCATCACGCAATGCACGCTGCTCGCCATTTTTGTTGACGGTTACCTTCTCGTCAGCTTGCCAACCCATTAAAGCGATTAGCTCATCGGCAAGCGCCGAGTCGTTCTCAGGAATAATGCCGATGCTGTCGCCCGGCTCATAAGTTAAGTCCGAGCCTTCCAGCGATATTTCGACATGGCGAGTCTCACGATCCGAGCCGCGTCCGTTCAAATTCAAGTTCTCAAGCACTTCCGCTTGGAACGGGTTCGCTCTCGAATATTCCGATTCAACTGCAGCCGCTGCCGGTTGACCGACTGCACTGCCCGCCGCTTGTGTTGCAGCGCCAGATTGCGCTTGCACAAGATTCGCTAATGCGCTAGATACTTGAGAGATCCATTCCGTAGCCGTCTCGTCGAAGTCAACATCGCAATCCGCGCGGTCGACAAGTCTTGTACCGCCCAGCTCCTCAAGGCGTTTGTCGAAGTCTTTGCCGGTTTGGCAGAAGAACTCATAAGACGTATCGCCTAGCGCCAGTATCGAATACTGCAAACCTTCCAATTGCGGTGCACGCTTGGAATGCAGGAATTCATGGAAAGAAATAGCCGTATCAGGCGGTTCGCCTTCGCCATGCGTACTAACGACGATAAGCAAATGACTGATCTTCTTCAGATTGTTAGGCTTGAAGCTGTTCATCGAAGCCGTTGTTACCTCGAAACCTTCGCCTTCCAAACGCTTCGCCATCTTCTTCGCCAGCTTGTCGCTGTTGCCTGTCTGCGATCCGAATAGGATCGTCACGTCTTTTGCAACGGGTGCGAGTGCCTGTACTTGAGCTTGGCCTGCAGCTTGCGGCGCTTCTGCTATCGCAACAGCCGAACCCGCCGATACCAATGCAGCGCTTTGCGCAGCCGATAAATAACCACTTAACCAAATACGTTGATAATCCGTCAGAGTCGGCAGAAGACGGTTAAGCCAATCTGATTGCTCTTGATTAAACGGACTGTTTGTTGCCTGGATTTCCAATAGTATCCACCTCGCGCAGCTTCCTGTTTAGAATTGCTTCATTTTTTCATTAATCGACATTAATCGCATTGAATCTTTCATTACATGACCGTACCATAACTATCGCTATGCGGGCAATTTAAATGAATTTATAACTATTATTAGTTATTCTGATAAAAGGCAAACTCCTTCAAATGGAAGGTTACGCTTGCGGTCCAAAACGCTTGAGATTTCTCGCGCGCGCACGCTCCTGCTCGACCTCGCGATTTCGTGGTTCGGCGCTCGTAACGAGAGAATCCATTAACTGCCGCGCTATGCCTGAAATGTCATCAACTGCCTTATGGAATGCTTCTTCGTTCGCCTTGGATGGCGTATGGAAGCCAGACAGCTTCCGAACGAATTGAAGCGAAGCTTCATGAATTTCTGAATCAGCGACCGGAGGTTCAAAGTTGAATAACGTCTTAATATTTCTGCACATCGACTATTCCCCATTCCTTGACGTACAGGAAAGTATATGATTTTCTCATACATTCTCTATACGTTTCGACGAAACGCTGGCGTCTATAGATAGGACGCCGTCAGCGGTTTCTTCTTAAAATAAAGGAAAGTATGAGTTTCACTCCTATACGTACGCCTATATTTCACCGCGAAACGAAAGCTTACGCCGCCAAAGGACGGCGATAGCCGTTTACGCTTGTCCGACTTCACTACTACATCCTACTACATTCTGCTGCTGTAATCTAGCCATTTCCTACAAGATTAGTGTGGATTCGACTTGACTTTTATCCTTTAGCTCTGGACAACGACCGTTTGCCCGAATAAGAGCTGTACATCCTCCAACCAGTCAATATTGCCGCTGCGAGACATATACATGCCGACACCGTGAATACGGTATGCATGCCGCTTAAGAACAGCTCCGGACGATCAGGGACTAAACCTGTCACCCGGTATCCGGCTTCCCTGCTCATAACGTGGAATAAAATAGAAGTTGCTAATGTTATACCTACAACCATGCCGACATTGCGTACAAGCGAATTGACGCTGCCAGCCGATCCAAGCTGCGTGCGTGGAACTTGCGACATAATAAGTGAATTATTCGGCGATTGGAACAAACCGCTTCCGATCCCGATCATTCCAATCCAAAGTCCTACTAATAGAATGGAGCTTTGTTCATGAAGTCTAGCCAAGCCGAACTGAGCGATGAACATCACGATAAGCCCGGCGAACGTGAGCAGCTCCGTGCCGATTTTGTCGGATAACGCACCGCTTAGCGGCGAAACGACAACCATGCAGATTGGAAGCAGCATGAGAAGCAATCCTGCCTCGAATGGCGATAAGTTCAACATATTTTGCGTATAGAACGGTGCAATAATGTTCACGCAGAAGTTCGAGGCGAAGACAAGAAAACCGCATAAAATACTGACCGAGAACATCGGGTTTTTGAACAGTGACAATTGAAGCAACGGCTCTTCCCTTGTTGTCTCGATTCGCAAGAATATAACGAATGCAATGACTGCAACGGCCAAAGATATAATAATCCATGCATTTCCGTAACCCGTCTGCTGTCCAAGCAATAAACCAGCGAACAAGGTAAGGATGAAGATCGCGAACATTGAGGTGCCGGGAACGTCGATCTTGGACTTTACTTTGACCAAGTCGACAGGAAGCAGCTTCCAGCCCATTACGAGCGCAATAAGGCCGATCGGCACGTTAACCCAAAAGATATATTCCCACCCGATTGAGGAAACGATAATGCCGCCTAGACTCGGACCGGCGATACTTCCAAGCGAGACGAAAGTGCCGATTAATCCAAGCGCCTTGCCGCGTTCCTTAGCTGGGAAAATATCGGTAACGATGCCTTGGCTGTTCGCCATCGTCATCGAAGCGCCTATTGCTTGCACAACTCTGGATACAATAAGGAAAGGCAGCGATTCGCTGAATCCGCAGAGCAGCGATCCAATGATGAAGATGACCGTACCGAGCTTGAATACTTTTATTTTGCCAATCATATCTCCAAGCTTGCCAAAGAAAAGGATCGCCGCGCATATCGCCATGAGATAAGCTGTCGTTACCCACTCAATCTCTGCAATAGGTAGGCCGAGGTCATCCGATAACGCGGGCAATGCAATATTAACGATGCTGCCGTCCAACGTCGCCATAAACGTAAATAAATTAAGGACAATAAGGATAATCCACCGTTTCTTCTGAACGGCGGCGTCCTCTTGATAAGTGCTCATATTCGTCTTCATTTAAAGCGCCTCCTGTTAGCGAATTGCAATTTGTTGCGTACGCAACTATTAACGACGTTATTGTATCACCAGTTAGTTGCGCACGCAACAAAATTCAGTTAAACTAACGGCAGACGTTAGTGGAATGAGGTGCCAAGTTGAAAAATGAACCGATCGGCAAGCTAATTTCTTATATTCACCGGCAAAATCAAAAGGAGCTTAACAAGCATTTTACTCCCTATGGGATCGGAAGCGGCGGCCAGTACAGCTTCTTGAAAGCAGTTCTTGCTACACCAGGGGTAAACCAGGACCAATTGACCCAACAATTGAATTTCGATAAGGCGACAACCGCTAGATCGCTCAAGCATTTGGAATCGGAGGGATATATCGAGCGCAAGCCAGACCCTAATGACCGAAGATCGCTGCTAGTATACCCTACGTCAAAGGCTGAGCAATTTCAGCCGACGCTGCAGCGCATTTTGGACGATACGAACAAAGTGATGCTTTCGCATTTGAATAAGGAAGAAGAAGACCAGATCATCTCCCTGCTTCAGAAAATACGACAAGGGCTTCATGAGGAATGAAGTCTCTTTGTAAATCATTAGCGTGAAATCATTTACCTATCCGCACATCTAGGCATATAGTGGAGCATCTACACGTGGAAGGAAAATGAATATGCATCCCTATTCAAATCCGTATGGCTACACTAATGTTGGCTATGTGCACAATCCTCAATACAATCGTCACCCCCTGCTCCCTCAAATAGCCTGGCCGGCGGCGGCTCAAGTATCCGACACAAGTCTCGGATATGAGCATATCCAGCGGCTAACCTTCGTGCTTGTGCACGGCTCCTGGGCAGATGCCACCTTCTGGCATCCCATTGCTGAGCAGTTAAGAAGGATGGGCCACGTCGTCTATACGCCGAATTTGCCGGGACACGGCTCTGATCCCAATAAGAATGTCACGCATCAGATGATTGTCGACTCCGTGACGAACGATATCGTATCGCATCAACTGCAGGATATTGTTCTCGTTGCCCATAGCTTCGGCGGGACAGTTATCCAGAAGGTAGCGGAACGAATTCCAGATCGGCTTAAGCGGCTTGTCTTCATGAATGCCTTCGTCTTGGAGGACGGTCAAAGCTTGTCCGAACAATTCCCACCTCAGGCGCTTGCACTGTTCGAGCAGCTTAGACAGAGCTCCAAAGACGACACGATTACGCTCCCCTTCCCACTCTTCCGGGAAAACTTCACGAATTTAGCCAGTCTCCAGCTCGCAGAACAGCTGTATCGCACAACTACGCCCGAGCCCGCAGTCCCTGCTTTCACGAAGCTTGATCTCAAGAAGTTTTACAGTCTCCCTACGCCTAAGAGTTATTTGTATTTAACCACAGACAATCTACTTCCCCAAACCGACCAATATAGCTTCCACCCGCTTATGTCGAACAGACTCGGTCTGCATAGGCTCATTAAGATGCCTGGCGATCATATGACGACACCGAAGACACAGCCGAAGCAAGTTGCTTGGAAGCTGTATGAGGCAGGTCGGGATTAGTTCACGAGCAGAAACAAGAAAAGGCTATCATGCGAAGTCTGTTGGACTTTGCATGATAGCCTTCGTATTTCTTGAACAACTAGCCTTTAATCGCTTTGGCGATCATCTCGGCGAAATAGATTGCGCCTTCCTTACCTAAATGGACGCCGTCCTTATTGAACAATTGTTCCTTGTCCTTGCTTGCCGAATACCAATCAATCAGCGATACATTATCGTATTTCTCGGCAGCTTCAGCGAGCGTCTTGTTCACATCATCCTGCCACTCGCGCGGTACGCGCGTATTAATGAGCATAATACGGCGTTCCGAGCCGATGGCGTCCAGCAAAGCGTTCAACACCTTCGGCTTGAATGAGCCATTCGTTCCTAGCTCAAGTATGACGATATCACCTAGTCTGCCGCTTTGGATGAAAGCATCGATGACCTCGGATGCATGCGCCATTTGTCTCCCGACCTTGCCATCGACCGTTAGGTTAGGGAATTGCTTCTCCAAATAAGGTGCAGCATTCAGAATAACCGAGTCGCCAATAATCGTGATATCGTCCTTCACAACCTGCTCCTGCTGAGAACCGTTCGGCGTAGTCGTCGGCTGCGTTAGCGGCGGAGCTTCAGTAGCAGGATGATCCGAAGGGTCAGTTGCATCCGGCTGCGGTGTGCTTGTAGGCTTCGTCGTCGGTACCGGCTTCTCCGTAGGCTGCTCCTCAGGAGGCTTGCTTGTGGGCTCAGGCTTGTAACCGGCATGCGTTCCGTCTCCCGGCTCATTCGGCGGCAAGCTCGGCGTCGGCGTGTTGACTACTTCGCTGTACGGCGGTTCTGGTATCGAGCCAGCAGGCAGTGCAGCCTCATGCAGCAGCTCTGCATGACTAGCGTAGGATACCGACACCGTCACTAACAACGCGGTTGGCAGTAACATCATCATCTTGCGGAAGTTAAAGCTTAGCAGCATCGCGTTGCTTCTGAGCTCGGCGAACAGCTTCGTGAGCGCACCTCTGCGAATCGGCTCTTCGATATAACGCCATGACAATTCGGCAATTGCCAATGTTGCCGCTACCTGGAGCAACGCTCTTACCGCGTGGAATTCCCCGAATTGCGCTTGCGGCGTACTAAGTACGATAATCGGATAATGGTAGAGATAAATGCCGTAGGAACGAACGCCAAGCCACCTCAGGGGCTTAAATCCTATAAGCTTGCCGAGCTTCACGGCAGGATGCACGATTGCGGCCACAATGGCCGCTGTCGCTACTGATGCGACAACCATACCGCCTTGATATAAGAAAGAATCATATTCTTTCGTCATTACAATCATCGCGATCATAATACCGAGTCCGATCGAACCAAGCGTATTCAGAGCGACCCGCGATCTCAAGGAAATGCTGGCCGCAAGTCTTCGGCTAGGCCATACAATTGCAAGCGATGCGCCGATAAGCAGCGAGAACGCTCTAGTGTCCGTTCCGTAATATACACGGCTAGGATCTTCGCCCGGTGAGTAGAGCAGCGTCATCAGACAAGCCGATATAGCTGTTGCAGCGATCGTCCACGATAGCAGTTGACCGCGCATACGCGCGATATGCAGCCCTCCTAACAGCAAAAGAGGCCATATGAGATAAAATTGCTCTTCTACCGCCAATGACCAGAAATGACCAAGCGGTGATGGAGGACCGAAAGATTCAAAGTACGATACATCGTGAAAAATCAGCCACCAATTGCTTATATAGAGCAGCGCCGAGCCAATATCTCCTCCAATGGAGTAAAGCCTGCCCGTATCGGTTAAAAATAACCATAGCGACACTAAGGTGAGCATAATGAACATAGCCGGGAGCAATCTGCGCGCTCTTCGAAACCAGAAGGTTTTGAAATCAATTCGTTTGTGCTCGGACCACTGCGCAAGCAGCAGATCCGTAATGAGATAGCCGGATAAGACGAAAAACATCGTTACTCCTAACAAACCGCCAGGTGTCCAATCAAAGCTTACATGGTAAGCGATTACCGCAAGAACGGCGATCGCTCGAAGGCCATCAAGGCCGGGGATATAACGGGAGCTGTTACCGATTGGTTTAGGCATAATGGTCATTTCCTTTCTTTAAAGGAACGCCATAATGACTTCTCTTTCTTCTTGATGTGTGTGTTGCTCTCCTGCTTCGGCGGTTGTCGTACATGGTGCACAGCCCTTTCTAGTTGCTTCTTGTTTATAGGGTTAATTATATAGCTCATTTATGAAAATGTCGTTACAGAAGAGTAACAAAAAAACGCATTCTTGCCGCCGGCAAAGTCATACCCATTAATCCATATGTATGCGCAACGAAAAAAAGCATGCTTACGCCGAAAAGATCGACATAGACATGCTTTTTGTCGCCGTTCAGATGGCAGCTGCAGCTCTCTATCGCGGAGCTAACCCGTAGACGGGCTGTTTGGCACATGCCCCTTCTGATTTCGGTTCTCGTCCGTCGATGCCGCGACACTATCCTCCGCTTGCTTCGACTTAGCCGCCAGCGCTTGCTGCTCGCCCTGGAAAGAGCGATGTTTATTCCGAGCCATCGTGCAGACCTCCTCGATCTCGATTCGCATGTATGCATATATAGACGTAATTACGTACGCAAGAGCATGCGATCCAGCCTAGAATTCCCGATACGGCTCTTTATTAATCACGAGACCCTAAGGTTACCTTAATCCCATGGATGTGTAACCGTTAGGAAATCCGCCAGCTTCTTGCTCTCTTCGCGGCGCATTTTGCGCATATCTGCGCGTTGCGGCGCAGTCTCGTAAAGCTTCTTTTCTTCCTCGGTTTCCGGTGTAACGCCCGGTACCGGTACTGGCTTACGATCCGCATTCAGCGCAACGAAGGTTAGGAAGGAAGTAGCCGCTATGATTCGATCACCGCTAAGCAAATCCTCCTTGATGACCTTGACGAACACCTCTACGGACGATCGGCCTGTCCACGTCACGAATGCTTCAAGACATACGGAGTCGGATGGCCGAATCGGATGCAGAAAGTCAACCGAATCGGTTGATGCCGTAACGACGGAGCGTCTGCAATGTTTCGTTGCCGCAATCGAAGCAATATCGTCGATATAAGCCATCAACTTGCCGCCGAACAATGTATTATGATTGTTCACATCAGTCGGAAATACGCGAGCGGTTTTGAAGCATTTCGATTCTCTAGAAAAACGTTGTTCCATCGTTATCTTTCCCCTCTACTATATACGGACAGCAGTTGCTGTATCGCTCTCTCTGAATCCACCTCTACGCAGATCTCGACCGCACGTCCCACCGTTGGCTTCACTCGTCGATCGGTTATTATCATCCCTGCCGTCAGGTCGCTGCCGCAATCGATAACGGCTGGCAGCGTCTGGACTTGAACAAGCGATGGATTCAGCGCAACGAGAACCGCAAGAGGATCATGCATCGGGCATTCACCCAAGAAGTTGTTGGACCTATTGTAGAAATCGAAATAAACCTCCATCGATTCCGTTAGAAACTTAACGATCGGCTGTCTCTCTTCTGACGCATGTTGCGACAAGTAGGACAGATGCGATCGGGATAGTCTTGTCTTCTGCGTTACATCAAGACCAACGACAGTAAGCGGTATATTCGATTCGAATACAAGAGCTGCCGCTTCCGGATCGCCGTGCAGATTAGCTTCGCTGACCGGCGTCGCATTGCCCGGCGCGAATACCGTACCGCCCATGACGAACACTCGCTTCAGCTTGTCCGCCACTGACGGATCTTTCATCAGCGCAAGCGCCAGGTTAGTCAGTCTTCCGACCGTAACGAGCGTCAGCTCGCCCGGATTCTCGGATGCCATGCGGATGATGAAGTCAGCCGCCGATTCCTCGAGTAGCTTCTGAGGCGATCTTGGAATGTCCGCATCGCCAATGCCGTTATGTCCGTGAATATGAGGAACAGCTCCTTTGAAAGCACGCTTTAATGGAGCTGCCGCGCCTGCTGCAACCGGAACTTCATAGCCGCAATTAGCGAGCCTAATGACTCGCAGCGTATTCTCCGTCGCTTGCTCCATGTCGATATTGCCGAATCCCGTCGTAATGCCCTCTACTTTAATGTCTGGCGAGAGCAGTGCGAACAATATAGCTGCAGCGTCATCGACGCCTGTATCTACATCTAATATCATACGTAATGGATTGCTCATGTCATAAAACCTCCCTCGTGTACGTCCATTGTAATCGATAGAGGCGAATGTTGCCAAAAACTTTTTATACAGCTCTCTCCCGTCTCCATGTCCGTCTCATTATCCGAAGAAATAGCTAATATAGATCATAACGAGCAGTCCGATAATGAACGAATACGTAGCCGATCGCTCATAACCATGCCCATGTGTCTCTGGTATAAGCTCCTTGTAGACAATGAACAGCATCGCACCGGAAGCAAAAGCCAGACCATAGCCGATTAATTCTTGTATGTAACTTGCCGTGAAGTAACCTACAATAGCCGATACAACCTCCATTAAGCCGGTCAGCGTAACTAGAAGCATCAGCTTCAGCTTGCTTACCTTCGAATGGATCAGGAAAATGGCGAGCACAAGTCCTTCCGGCATATTCTGAGCGCCGATAGCGATTGCAACCATCGGACCTAAGCCGGCATTTTCGCTGGCATAGCTGAAACCAGTGCTTAATCCTTCCGGAATGTTATGGATGAACAGCGCAATGATGACAAGTAACGACTTGGAATCAAACGATGAAATGCCCCGTTCATTCTCGACATCAATATGCGGAATGTTCTTCTCAAGCAGATCGAGCGCTATAATACCGATCATCAAACCGATCGTGAGAGGGATAATGCCTGATTCATTCAGCGCCTGAGGCATTAATCCGAATGTTGAGGCGGACACCATGATGCCCGCGGTAAAAGCGATGAGCACGTCCTTCCATCTCTCGGACAAGCTCTTCACGAACAGCAATGGTACGGCGCCGAGCACCGTTGCCATTGCTGATATAAAGCTGCCTATAAGTGCCGCTGTCATGTTGTTTATGGATTCTCCTTGTCACCTGTTAGGTATGCATTCCGCGTCCGCTGCCCGTAACGCTATTCGCAGGAGCCGTGTCGGCCTGGTCTTTGCGGATTTGCTCCAGCAGTGCCTCGACCTCTTTTCTTGACTTGGCGATTATAATCGTTTTCTCGCCTTCAATAGCTTCAAGCTTCCTGAGTATCGTCGGCCGGTTTCGTTTCCTATAGTTCCATACCCAGACGATGAACGACCAATCCAGCTTCTCCGGGCATTGCTCGTTCAGATCGGGTCTCGTACGCCCTTGATATTGCATTCTGCGCTTAATTATACGATACATACATAATAATCGCGGCGCATCGAGAAAAATTACGGTATCCGCTCGAGAAATGCGCAAATCGAGCGTGCGAGAGTAATTGCCGTCCATAATCCACGCCTCTTGCTCGGCGAACGACTTCACAACCTCATCCCACTCGTCATTTGGAGTCGCTACCCAATTCGGCTGCCAATAATAACGGTCAAGATGAATGACAGGCACCTCAATGAGCTGGCTTAGCTTCCTGGACAAGGTCGACTTGCCAGCGCCCGCCGAGCCGATAATCAGCACTCTCTTCATCGCTTATTCAGCCCTTCGCGGACTAGGTCTAAGAAATAAGAACGATGCTCGCTGCGGCATGCGATCAAGTAAGGTCTACCGCCCGTCCCAGTGAAGGGATTTCCCTCATAGTCCATGACGATGCCGCCGGCTTCTTGCACGATGAGCAGCCCCGAATACAGATCTTCGCCTTCGGAATTGTAAACGATAATACCGTCCAGATCCCCTCTAGCCAGCATCGTCCATTGCAGAGTCGGCGCCCATAACCGCATCATTCTTCGCGATGACGCATCAATGTGGTGACGAAGCTTGGCGGCTGTTTCATCATGCTGCACCTGATGACCTTGGATCCAGCCCACTCTAGCTTTCGCAAGCGCTCCCCGCTCCCCTATCGCTACTCGATTGCCGTTACAAGTCGCTCCCTCACCTGCCTCTGCTACGTATAACCGTTCCGTCATCGGCTCAAAGATAACAGCAAGTACCGGGTTATCATGGTGCACAAGCGTAATCGAAACCGCAAATAACGGTAAGCCGACCGCGTAATTATTCGTCCCGTCTAGCGGATCGACCAGCCATGTCCATTCGCTTGAAGCGGCAATCTCGCCTGCTTCCTCCGACTGAATGCGATGTCCGGGAAATACCGATTGAATTTTATGTAAAATAACGGCTTCGGCCATATGATCCGCTTCTGTTACCAGATCGCCGTGCTCATCCTTCTCGCGAACCTGGTTCAGCATTCCGAATCGATCTCGAATGACCCTACCCGCTTCATAAGCCGATGATATGGCGACCTCTCTTGCAATACGAACGACTTGCTGCTCCATCATCGCACCTCCAAAACTTACTGACTGAGATTACATTGTATATTCAGAAACACCGATCGTATACATGAATTTCTTCTTTTGGATCATCTCATTGCGGTTGCACGGTATAAAAGTGCAGCTTGTTACCTGACGGATCAGTGAGGCTCACTTGATTCCAATGGCTATCGAAGCCTGGCCGGGCGAACTTAAACGTTTTGGCGAGCAAATGCTCTTGTAGCCGCCTCGCGTCTTCAACCTCTACCCGAATCGCGCTGCCCGGATTACAATCTCCGAAATGCTCTGATAGATGAAGAATACAATCATCCTTCGATAGCTGCATATAGAGAGGCATATCCGGCTCAAATCGATGCTCCCAGTCCACCGTAAATTCCAGAAAGTCGATATAAAACCGTTTCGTTAGCGCTTCATCAAAAAAACGTAAAATAGGAACAACTCTCTTCACGGTACGCCTCCTCAATAATTATAGATCTATCGCTGCGACCACGAAGCCCGAACATATCCGATTCGCATGCCAACCTTCTCCATATTGCGATGACTTGACGATAAGAAGCCGCATTGCGCTACAGCTAGCTCGCATCCTAACTGCGCCGCATAATGAATGCGTTCTCGCAACAATCGGCTTTGAAGACCTCTCCTTCGATAGTCGGGAAGTGTCGCGGCGAAGGTGAAGGAAGCGATGAGATTGCTAACATGCATCACGCCGACAGCAGCAGGCTCATTATCGATTGTTGCGATAAAGAACGACCAACCCGGGCGATCATACAGCACCTTGTTGTTGCGCGCGACATGCGGTATGCCGTCATAGGACAGCCCTGTCGACAGACAGTGGATACGCGCATACGATTCGAATTCATCCGACTCAATCATCCGGATTCGAAGCGAGTCCTCATCTGCAAAAATGTGCGGAACGGGAGTCACATACATTGAAGTATGGAAGCCGGATTGATAGAATCCGCGTTCCGTCAGCGCGCCAAGCAGCGACTGATCGACGAGCGACGGGATTATTTCAAAATGAGCTTTGCGGCCTCGCGCTTGATAGAAGTCAATGATCGAATCCAGATGTTCCAGATCTGCGCTTCGCAGTCCTTTTACCGTGTTGAAGCTTGACCAGGGCATCGTCTCGCTGTAGTAACAGGTTGCATTCCCAGCAAGCCGTAACTCGATTCCTTCCGGATTGCCCAGCCTTTGCTGAATGGCAAGCATTCGGTCGGTCATGTAATCCGTCTCCGACTGAACGATACGTGCAATTAAATGGTCCGATAGCCGTTGCTCTTCCATTTGCGAGTTAGTCCTCCTCTGCCTCCGTCTTCGCCTCAACCGAAAGTTTTACTTCAGCTATACGAAGACGCTGCTGGGCGAACGTGTGGAAACGCTGGAACTCCGCATCGTCCTTGAACACATTCCGTAATATTTTGTGCGTATTAACATTGTCTCGTCGAACCATTCGGAAGCTGTTCTCGTCCACGATAATTTCCTTGTAATGCTCCCATTCTTTGAAGCCGCTTTCCTTATTTGTTGTCATCTCCACACCTTCGTGCGAGTAATTCATCCGCACCTCGCCATGTTTTCTCATTCGGAGATAGAAGAAAAGCGGAACAAGTCCCAATGATACGATCAACTTGAGTCCGAAGTAAATCGAAATGAGCCAGCAAACCAAGCTAATCGTAATTAATATTTCCTTCGTGTTCACCGCAAGCAGTATACCGCAAACCGTAATGATTGCATTGCCCATGACGCGATAAGGATGTTTGCCGAACAAGTCTGACCATATTTGCTTAAAACAGTCTGATAACGTATATCGATATTGGATAGAAAATGTGGGATTCGTCAAAGCTGCTGCACCTCTCCTATGTTTCAAATAAAATGCCGTACTATCGCTTTGCCAGCAAGCTTTCTACGACAGCTTGCACTCGCCTAACGCGTGTATCAACCTTCTTCGCATCCTCGATCAGCTGAACCGCTTCCCTCTGCTTCGAGTACGATAGCTTATTACGGAACGTATCTTCCAGTTTGCTGCCGCGAAGCGCTGCCATGAGATCCGCCGGAACGTCGATTACTCGCGGCGCATCGTCTGGGTAGATAACGACATTCACCATATCTCCTGCAGCTAAACCAACCTTGCTGCGGACTACCTTCGGTATGCCGAGACAATGGCAATCCATGCCCATTTTCACAAGCGAGCCTCTGTACTCGGTTCCATCCCGGAATACTGCCTTCACTTTCACTTGCCCCATCGTATTAAACTCCTTATATACATCGTACGGGAATTCAATATAGGCGGCATCCATGCCATCATGCTTAAGCAGCTCCGCTTGCACCTCATAGGATTTCAATGAGCACTCCTCCTCATTTTATAATGTCACGGCAGTTCAGGGCTGCATTTTCCGAGTCAAAATAATCGTACGATTAATTATAGCAACAATACCGAATACAATCGCGAATGTTGCATGACCCAAGTCGAACAGAGCAGCGATTGCCAAGCCGAAGATGATCGTTTCTACCGCTAATACGCCGTAGAACGGCAGCTTGACTGTTGCCTTCGGCGATATGATCTTTCCCCAGGCATAAGCCGCGCTTACCGGAACGCCAAGTCCAACGATAAGCTTAAGCCACAATGGCGCGTCGAGATGAAATCCCCAGTAGCACAAGGCAATCATAATCACGATTTCCAACAAAAACCGCAACGTTAGATTCAAGACTCGAAACATAACGCCCCTCCTTAAGTCTGCTCATACAAATCCCCCTACACCTTACAGGCTATAGAGGGAATGACGTGACCTATACAATCTTGACTATCGATTAGCGCAAAAGGCAACCACTTCGTCATATGACAAGCTGCCTCCGAAAATATCTAACGCGCTGCCGATCGTAAGATCGATCTTGCCTGCTGACAACGAAGCGAACAGCTCCAGATCGGCAAACGATCTAACGCCGCCTGCATAAGTCGTCGTGATCGAAACCCACTCGGCGAGTGACTTCACCAAGCTTTGTTGGAAGCCTTGCTGCTTGCCTTCCACATCGACAGCATGAATGAGAAACTCATCGCAATACTGCTCCAAATACGCGATATTGTCTGGATTGACCTCGAAGTCAGTAAACTGCTTCCACTGATTGCTGACGACGAACCACTTGCCATCCTTTTCCTTGCAGCTTAGATCGATAACGAGACGTTCTTTGCCGACAGCAGCCAGCATGTTGTCGAGGTTATCCTTGTCCAGCTTGCCGTCTCGGAATATATACGATGTGACAATTACATGCGATGCGCCTTGATCCAAGTAATGCTGCGCGTTCTCAGCGTTAATGCCGCCGCCAATCTGCATGCCGTTCGGATACTCATTCAATGCGCGTATCGCTGCTTCCGTATTGCCGCCGCCAAGCATAATAACATGGCCGCCAGTTAGCTTGTCCCGCTTGAACAGCGAGGCGTAATAAGCGGAGTCATGCGTAGATACGAAGTTCTCAATGATGCCTTCTTGATCGGCATGAAGCGTTTCCCCTACAATTTGTTTCACTTTACCGTCATGAAGATCGATACAAGGCTTGAATTTCAAGAGCTGTCTCCACCATTTCCTGTATGTAGTCTAGTCGCCTAGATGGCATAACCATTTTGCTTCATTTTACTTCAGATCGATCATTATGGAAAGATTGAACCTCGCAATTAAGCAAGTCGGCCGTTCCATGATTGATACCAGCGAGGAATTATGCTTGCGAATTGATCGTGATCCGCGACTACTCTTTCTACTTTTGCCATCATGATCTTCAGCTCCTCCGGCTTAACCTTCATAATCCATACAATAGAAGAGATCGTACACATGGCAACATATAGAGCGTAAAGCTGCCAAAAAGCTTCACTTGGCTCATTCAAGTTATGATAACCTCTGATCTGACCAATGGAGAACGGAACGCTCACTTCGGCGCTGAAAAATCCAGTCTTCAAAAACTCATGAACAGGATCGCCCCAATCCATTCGGTTAAAGTCGATCGCTCCTGCAAAAGCTTTATTGCGCACAATTAAGTTCGCTGTATGATAATCGTCATGCTGAAACAGATTTGGACGATTGTTCATCCAATGAAGATGCTCCTCTATAAATGACAATATCGCAGAATCACCAGCAATTCGCACTCCGCAATCTCTGTATTGCTCCACATATCGGAGGTGCTTAGCTGCCTTGCGGCTATACCAATCCTCCACCTTATTGTCGGCCTTCAACTGATGTATAAGCTGCAGCTGTCGTCCCGCTTCCAGTCCGATCTCATATTGCTCCTCATCAGAAAAGCGAGGCAGCATGTCGGAAGCATCTTCACCTTCCACATAAGTGAATACCATAAACCCTAGCGCGACACCCGTCATCCGCCCGATTTCTATTGCATGCGAGCATTTCACGCCAAGCGTCTCCAACTGCTTCAGCACTTCGTATTCGGCTTGCTTCTGATCCATTTCGCTGAGGCTGAAGCATTTTAGGAAGAAACGATTATCCGGCTTGCTGACAATAAACTTCATATCTCCCGAGTAGCCTTTATACACTTGCTCGATTACGGTGTATCCTCTCAAACTTTGTATATCTCGATTAATCCAATCATGTACTTGGGTCGTTTGCATAGCTTTCCCCCTTCCTTAGTCCAAGCTACTTAAACCTCGCGTCGAAAGCGCTCTGATCTCCATTAAACACATTGATATCTACATACGCATCTATTCCATCCACTCTGCCGCGATTGCAATATTGCCATAGCAGCCAATCGCTATCGCCTTTCAAAGATGGAGGCTTAAGGATATCGCGTATCCATATATCGTAATCCTCAAAGCCTGAGGATACATATTTGTTATACGTATCATACGTAACATAAAGAATCGGTTTTTTGGAATAATATGTTTCTACACTGTTACTGAACAACTTGAGTTCCCGCTGAATCTGTTCTACCGGATGATCTAAAGCTATTTCCAGATCGATAACGGGCGGCAATGACTGCTCTTCCTTAGGAACGTTGCTAATGAACAACTCGGCTTGCTCCACGCCAGTACTTCTGGCGGAGAAGAAATGATAGGCTCCGGTCATAAACCCGGATTTCTTCGCTTCCTCCCAATTCCCCTTAAACGTATCGTCTACATAGTCGTGACCTTCCGTTGCTTTCAAATACACGAATTGATATTTACCGCTTGAAGCCACTTTCTGCCAATCGACTTCCCCTTGATAATGCGACGCATCAAGTCCTCGAATTTCATAGCCGGATGCAAATAGACTCGTATGCCATATGTAGCCCTTATATTCTAGGAAAGCTAGAACTGCAGCTGCTACCATCGCAATAATAGCGATCTTTTTGAGCTTCATCTATTCACCAGCTCTCCGTCTCATCTCAGCCCTATCGGGGCCGTACATCAAGGCCTCGTCTTCTCATATTTATAGAGCACGCCGTTATCCGGCTTCATCTTCATTCTCGTTCGGGCTGCATAACCTCTTCTGATAAGCTCCCTGTTCAAAGCGTTCATGAAAGCGCCATGTGAGATGACAAGAACATTCAACTGCAGGTGCGATTCGAGATACATGACGACCTGCTCCGCTCTTGCTTCCGTATGTTTGCGGCTTTCCGTTTGCGAGCGATGGCAACAAAACCATCCTATACGGCTTAGCAGCAGCCATAAATTATAATGAAGCTTTATACGCGAACGGAACAACGGCTCTAAGCCTATTTCTCTTAGGCTAGGCAGTCTAGTTACGATTCCAGGGAACAGAAGATCAGCCGTTCGTTCCGCTCGAATAAGATCGCTGCTGAAGCAGAGCTCCCACTGGGTCCCATCCCACTTCATCTCGTTAGGAATGACGTCTGCTGTATTATAGTGGCTGATCCAATCTTCGAATTCCACCGAAGTTAACCATGAGCGCTCCGATTTGAATGCCACCTTAAAATGCCTGACCAATCCGATTATCATCCTGCACCTACTTTTTGCAATCAAGCTGCTTAGCACAAAAATAACTACTCAATCAAACCAGATTCAAATCTTGCACACAGCTCGTTAATGTCTTTAATTCTAGCAAGAGAATCAATCCATTCGTTCGGCATTGCTTCTAGTCCGTAGTAAATACCTGCCAGTCCACCCGTCACCGCGCCTGTCGTATCCGTATCTTCGCCTAAGTTGATCGCCTTCATGACCGCTTCCCTGTAACTTCTGGTCGTCAGCAGACACCAAATCGATGCTTCCAATGTATGAATGACATACCCACTAGACGCAATATCGCTCTCACCGAGTAAGCGGAAATCGCCAAACAATAGTCTATCGAAAGGTTTCATATGAGGTTCAGTGCGATAGCGTTCCAAAATAACGGCTCTCGTACCGGCCAGCGCTTCGTCTAAAGAATGACCCTCTAGCAAATAAACGGCTATTTCCACGTAAAATTGACAAGCGATAATCGAAATCGGATGACGATGCGTAACCGAGGATACGTCAGCGACAGCTTTCATTCGATCTTCCAAAGAAGCCTCTCGCATGAAAAAAGCCATTGGCAGAATGCGCATTAGCGATCCATTTCCGTTAGAAGATAGGTCGCTGTCTCCCGCTAGCAAAGGACTTATCTTATCTTTACGGACTCGAATAATAGCCGCTTTAGTTGCGTTACCAATATCGAACACTTCTCCATAAGGCGTCCAATAGCCTTCGAACAGCCATTTCGCGAATCGATTCGATAGATCATCGAGATCCACTTTCTTACGGGTCGCTAAGCTCTCCAACAGACAGAACGTCATCGTGCTGTCGTCCGACCATGAGCCGGGAGGCAAATGATAAGTGCCATAACCAATCATATCGACCACCGGGTTATTCGCTATCGTATCGCGATGTTTAAATTCAACAGGCACGCCTAATGCGTCGCCGAGACATAACCCGAGAATACCGTCCTTTACTTTGCTCATCTAGTTATTGCCTCCATTCGAAGATCATGCATGGCTATAGCTCAACCGGCAACCCTTGCGCATACATGTGAAGGGCATTCGTATGTTGATCCAGCACATCCATCGTTTTTGCGCTAGGTGTTGCGAAAATAACCGGATAATCGATCTCCCCATATTGCGGGCGAATCGGAAATGCCAGCTTTTCCTCCTCCAAGCTGAACTCCGCCCCGATACCTTTCTTATTTCCGCGCGCATCCAGCCGGAACCAGCGTCCATGACCGCGCAAATATACCGCATTGAGCGCATGTATGCAGTAGCCTGTATCAGGTGTATCACCTAACGTAAGCTTCTGATAGCAAAAGCCGGTCGGAATCTCAACAACTCTTAAGAGCGCAGCCAGCAGATTCGACTTTGCGTAACAGATCCCTTCCTTGTATCTGAGCACCTCAGACGCCGTCTTTGTTATACGCTCGCTTTGAATGTCCCAGGTGTGTGATATTTCATCACGAACGAAATGGTATGCCGCTTCAGTCATTTCAACTTCATTCATGCCCCGTTGGAAAAGCTTCTTCGCCAACATTTGAATTTCTTGATGACTGTAATCCACCTCATCCAGTTCAGCCAAATAATTCGCCATATGGTTCGATTCAGCTATTAGCTTCATTGACTCACTTCCTCGCTCTTTTTTTCGTGAACCCGTTTATATTTCAACCATTTTGTTATAAAGCAACGTGAGATCGTTAGATAGCTTGCGATCATTATGAAAATGTCCAAAGAACCAATTGTTATAGCTGAGTTGGAGCTTAATCTTCTCTAAATACATATGTAGCTCATCAACTTCAATTGGATATGACACAATATCTTGCAGCTCATTTATGGTAGAAGAAGGGCATGTATGCGTGACGACAAGATCAACTTTCCACTGATTTCGCTCAAGATTGAGGAGACCTTCCATATATTCCTCATGGCTTGGCAATTCCCTCGGCCACCAGCTTACATTTTCCTTGCGGTATGGTTTATCATGCGATGCAGCTCCACCAAAAGTAAAAACTTTCTTCCCATTGAGATTGAATACTTGTCCGCGCATAAGGTGGATAATACTATCATTGATTCGATGGATTTTGCCGCCATTCCATATTTCGATAGGATAAGAATCGAGCAGCTCATGATTCTCGTGATTCCCATCTATGAATAACGTTGTAAAACACTTTTTGGACAACCATTTACGCCAAAATAATTCGTCCTTCTTGTTATCCCACACTAGACCGAAATCACCGGCAATAAGAACATAATCACTTTTCGTAAGGCTTCTGCCTAGTGGAAAACGTCTCGAATTCAGTTTGCCGATATCGAAATACCCATGGATATCACCTGTAATAAACATACTGAACAGCCTCCATCCCTTTAACCCCCGACCGCTTGCAAAACGCCATTGATATATTCATAGTCATAGCTCAAGTTTTCGTCAGCTATATTTCCAACGCGAATACGCGGCGGGGATTGATCCTTATTAAGCGTAGCGAAATCGCCAGGTTTTCTGCCGAATGCATCGACAACCGACGAGCTGATTTCAAGTCCTTCATCCTTAGCTCGAATAACGGTCAAATCCGGCCACGACATATGCAAACCCGGGAACTCAATGATAAATTCCTCCATACCGTCGGCATCGAGATCCATGAAGTTGCCCGCTCCCCAACCCTCGAATGAAAGCAGCGTCGATTCAGTCCTATCGAATACCACAAACAGATTACGCCCCGGTCCATTGGCGAACAGCGGTACGCTGCCGATTAGCTCGTACCTCTCCTGACCGGAAAACAGCTTTTGGATAACACATAATTCTGTGCAATGGCTCAGACCGGATTCCGTTATAGATTGAGATATCTCTCGAATGAGATACGTCTGATCACCGACTTTGAGAATTCCATTATAAATGGTAAACAGCGATTCGTCAGACTTCAATTCTTCGTAGACATCTAGTTGAAACGGCTTACCTTCTAACGATCCGAATGGAATCGATTTGATTTCCTTCCATCCTGGCGCAGTTTCAGTACTAGGCAGCTCGATTAGCTCCAGCGGCTGGAAAGCCAACGAAATCCGATCAGGCATCGCCGGCCTTACTTCGTCTACAGTTTCAATAACTTCAGGCAAGACATGATTTTGAGAACATCCGATTGTTCCAATCACGCAGCAGGCTGTAATAATCCCTGAGATTGCTAACTGAATTCCTCGACTACGATTCATTTTCATTTCTTATAGGTAGCCTCCCTGAATAGGTGGCAGTTGCTTATAGGCTTCATTCGATTCTACCATTTCAATGATGAGCTGCGTAAGTTCTTGCATCTGTATGGCTTTAGAATCGTCTCCGAACCCGCCTATCCAATCAATGAGAAGCTGCTTACCTTTCCACTGAATATCAAACTGAAACCCGCTAGAAGGCTCCATTACTTTACCCTCATTCATGCCTCTATAAGACTCGATATCCATCTGCTCCATCAGCTTGCGAATATCGTTTTTTTGCTCTCTTGTGAGTGATAGATCGGTTGTAACAACACCCTCCATCACTAGATCCTTCGTAAACGTGTTTTCGTTCGTATTCAGCTCATTTTTGTACATAACACCATATTTCAGTACGAATTCAAACGACTCCTCACGATCATTGTTCGAACAGCCGCCAAACATAAGAACGAGACATAGAAGCGCGGAAATGTTAACAGAGAATTTCGCATGAAGTGATCTCATCGCATATGCTCCAAGCAAACAGCTACAGATCTCTCCAAAGAAACTATAACTTCATCAAAAGTTAGAAGCTCAAGCTGTTGATCCATCGTCTCATCTTTTCTTTCAAAATCACCATATAAATCATCAACCAACATGGGCAACATCCGGTAATCGATCTCATCTATGTCGACAGGTGCAACGTCCAATTTTTGCAGCACTAAGCCGTAATGGTCAATAAGCATGCCATTCAACCGCACGAAATCCCGATAATAGCTCTCTTGCGCGCGTTTCTTTTCTGGCTGCGGCAAATACTTGATTTTAGGGTAATAAATATCCTCTACCCACACCTCATCCGATATGAGATGACAATAATAGCCAAGATAGAAGGGCAACTGCTGCTCCGACATATACTTTTGCCTGAACGCTCGTAAGTCAGACTTAACGATACCATCCGCACCCGTTAGGAGAAAATGAGATTCGATCTTTGGCCCGCCTGGAGGTTTATTGGCATCAGGAGCGATTCCGCCAAGAAAAAACTGAGGGTCGTTAATATCTAGCCGCTCGCTTAATAACGATTGTATACAGTAATGCATCACTCTCGAACCCATCCTAACTCCCCCTAGCTTACTCGATTATTGAAACCAAAACATTTACTTGACTACCGCTCATTGCGATACCTTCCTTTCGTTTCACTTCACAACGTCTTGACGAAACGGTAGCCCGTTGTTTCAAAGCCTAGGTTTCGATAGAAGGTATGCGCTCGCTCACGTTCCGGCTTTATGCCGCTAGTCAAATACAATGCGTTTGCGCCTTGTTTTCTAGCCCAACTCTCGGTATAAGCCATTAACTGTTTGCCAACACCTCGGCCTTGATATTCATGCTTCGTGACGAGCACATTAATATGTACGACAAATCCATCAGCTTCATAGTAATACAATTTACGAAATCCAATCATGCCTACCACTATATCCTCAATCACCGCAACGAATGTTTCGTTCTCATTGCTTGCACCCAAACGGTCCATTCTCGATTTCATCTGTTCAGTCGTAGACGGATAACCTAGATCCAGCATTAACTCTGCTATAGCTTCAATATCTTCCGGAAGATAACTGCGTATCTGTATCATATCTATAAGTCCCCCTATGAAAAATGAATACGAAAATCTAGATTTTTGACGCTGCATCAATAGGATTAGAAAAGTGCGAGATCAAGTCATCATCCTTGTAAATCGTACAATGCTCTGACCTTTCGATGATGTCGTTAACGTTTAGGGTAGAATCTTCTTCATTTCACTAAAATGACCTAGTGCCGGTTCTCCCTCATCCAAACGTTCGTCCCAAGGCTGATTACCTCGGTACCAGATCGATTGAAGTCCTGCGAGGCGCGCTCCTAATACATCATTAACGGGGTGGTCGCCCACATAGATCGCATCGGCTGGATCTACGCCAAGCCTCTGCACAGCGATAGCGAAAATCGCAGGATCAGGCTTCTTCTTCTGCACTTCGTCCGATACGATGATCGCGTCAAAATAATGTCTTAATCCGGCGAAATCAATTTTCGCATTTTGTGAATGCACCGAGCCATTCGTAATAAGTCCCAGCTTCAAGCCGTTATCCCTTACCAAATCAAGTGCTTCAATGGCGCCATCCATGACTTCGGTACAGCGGAAAAACTCCGAAAACCAATAAGCGAGCAGCGATTCTGGCGTAACGCCCTCCTTCCATCGGTATGTGTTATACAATTCCGCATAAAGCTCTCTTTTGCCCCGATACCCCTCACGATCCGCAATTCGTATCTCTTCTATGATGACTGGTTTGTCCGAATCAAGCTCAATAATCATATAATTGTCTATCAACCGCTCTGTAAATCTACGAAAAGCAAGTCTACGGTCCAATAGCGTATTGTCCAAATCAAATAGAATCGCTTTCATGATCAACACATCCCCTCCTACCCATTTAATTTCACCAAGCAGGGCGCAATAACCTTCCAAAAAAGTGCAAACGTGCTAGCTATAATGGATTTCTGCAGCATAGACACCTCTTAAAACCCCCGTCATACAGCTATACTGGATATCTGCATCAACTTTGCTCTCGATGGGCTGAAATGGAGCTTTATTATGAAAAGTTAGTGCAGAAATCCAACATAGCCTTAGAACGCCCTCTGAATTGGAAAAAGTTGATGCAATTATACAACATAGGAATCCGTTTTACTCTAGCCCGCTTCGACTAACAGCTTCGTGCCCGCATCCTGCAAGCTGATCCATTCCTCAGAGCCGTCACAGGATAGATGCGCATAATCAGCGTACACCTCCATCGAAAGCTGCTCACCATAGTAATAGAACGTAAAATGGTCTAGTATATCTCCAGTTTGAACAGGTTCGTCCTTCAAAAGCTCCCCTTCTGCCAAAGGAGCAACTCGCGACTGCACTCGAAAAGACGCGAACTGCACGTAGCTTTCCCCTCGCTTCACTGCGCCGCTTGAAGCCATTTTGGCCACTAATCCATCATGCTTCAAGAAGTCAGGCTTGGGCATGAATGCAGCACCTAACTGATGGACATTGCTATCCACCTCGAACAACAACTCATTCGCTGCAGCCTGTATGATACCTCGTTTAACAACCTGAACGGTGTAAACCTGGCCTTGTTCGTACAGCTCATAAACGTACGAGCCAATGTCCGATTGATAGCCGCTTGGAAAGTCTGAATAGCTGAGTGCCCTTAAATGAAGCAGCGAACCAACATTCGCTAGAAATAATGGATCGGTAATGGTAACGGCTTCGGCATCGCCATCAAATCTTCTAACGACAACTTTGTCCCATTGAACATCCGCCTGCAGCTTTTGAAGCCATTCATATTGTTGTATCGTTTGATCGAATTCGGATAAAGTCACTTCTGTTGGTTCTGGTTCTAATATGATCTTCGTTTCCAGTTGCTGCTGCAACTCGCCAATCATACGATCCTTCTCTGCCAGCTTATCCTCAAAACGCTGCGCATTCGAACAACTCGCGTACGCGATAAGCGAACATAGCAAAACAATTCCGCTAACCCGATAATAAACGGTTTTCATCCAATGACTTCCTTCCCTTATTCGATGCGAGGTTCATCCTGCCGTGGTTCCTTACTCCTATAGACTTTCAGGATATATGATAAGTTGCAACGTGAACCAAATAAATCCACCAATAAAATACAAAAAAGCCATGAATGCCTGTCACCAGGCATTCATGACTTTCTAACTGCAACCCCCTTAACGAACAGCCAGCTTCAGCCCAAGCGCTGACAGCTCAAGTTCGAATTGCTTCACAAGCTCGTCCTTTCGGTCATCCTCTAGAAAAGCAGCCTTTACACCATTCATGACTATCACTGCAATATCTTGAAGCGACAGCCCGCAATGCTCCATAAGCGCCGAATATTCCTTCGTTATCGTCGTATCCGACACCGTCATATTATCGGTATTGACTGTGACGATAACGCCTTCTTGCAAATATTTCCGAAGCGGATACGACGCCCAGCTCGCTACCGCCTTCGTCTGGATATTGCTAATCGGACACATCTCCAGCGGAATCTTCTTTTCCTTCACCAGCTCGATGACCGCCGGGTCTTCCTCCATCCGCACACCATGGCCGATCCGCTCCGCGCCCAACTCTTCAATCGCTGCCCGCACATTGAATGCGCCTGCGGCTTCCCCGGCGTGAATCGTAACCGGCAGCTTAAGCGCCTTTGCCCTCTCGAAGAGCGGCGCGAATTGATGCGCAGGATAGGAGGCTTCATCACCTGCGAGATCGACCGCAACGACTCCCTTCGTATAGAAAAGCGACGCTGCCTCGATAGCCTTCAAGTTAAGATCGAAGGAGTGGTTTCTCATACAGATGACGATCACTCTCGCTATTGTTCCGAAAGCAGCTTCTCCCCTGCGTAATCCGTTCACCGTACAGCGGATGGCATCTTCGATCGACAAGCCTTGATGAGTATGAAGCCACGGAGCGAAGCGAACCTCGATATAGCGGACTTGCTGTTCCGCCGCTTGCTCCACTAACTCATAAGCGATCCGTTCGATCGCCTCCGCCGTCTGCATATAGGGAAGAACAAAGCTGAACTTGCTCAAATATTGCGTCAAGCTTGTCGTATCGGGATCAGCTTTCATTAGAGCTAAGAGCTCATCTTCGCTCTCAGGCAGCAAGGAATGGGCTTCAGATCCCGCTAACTCACGTATCGTGGATGCCTTCACGCTTCCGTCAAGATGGACGTGCAGCTCTACCTTTGGCATTCGGCGCAGCGTGTCATCGATCGAAGGTTCATCTGATTGGTTAATCTTATTCATCATCGAATCCCCCTTTATTGCTCTATTCATACACATCTAGTGCTGCTTGTATACGTGAGCTTGCTTTACTTATTGGCGTGCGGTCGTCAGCTTCCGCGATAGGTACTAAATCCCCCAGGGGCAACGAGCAGCGGCACATGATAGTGTCCAATCTCGTCAGCTACATGGAATCGGATTGGAATGGCATCGAATATCGAATCGGTCACGAGCGACAGATGCGGAGCGCTGCGGAAGTAATCGCCCGCCATGAACAGCAGCTCATAAGTTCCGCGCTTCAATGCCTCCCCTTCCAGCAGCGGCTGATCAACACGACCGTCACTGTTCGTCGAGTAAGTCCCGATTACAACTTTAGCGCATTCGTCCGTCTCCCCATCGCCAAAGTAAGTTAATGTAAGGATAAGACCTTCTACCGGCTTGCCTCCTGCTGTATCCAGAACATGCGTCGAAATCCGTCCACCCATCTATCATTCGCTCCTTTATTCTCATAAGTCATCGCGTGTCATGGTGAAGCCTTGGAAGCCGTATGGCGGCCGCGGCTCCGTATACACGCCAGCCGATGTCGGCGCAGCAGGCTCGACGATCGTCTCCCATGTCCGATTGTTCGATTCGAATCGAACCTCGGCTAGTTGCGGGAACAGCGTCAATACTCGATGCCCGATTTTATAAATCAAATGCTGGATCGACGGTGTATTCTCTGCATGAAACACCGTGTGTGCGATATCATGCACCTGCTCGGCCGATACGTATCGGCCGCGGTCGCCATTAATCGCATTCGAAGCATCCTCGTATGTCCAATTGATCGATAAAAAAATAAATAGAGGTCTATCGAAGCTCTCGGGCAGCGTCGTGAATTCATCCCGCACGAAGCCGTTGAAAGAGCTGCCATGCACCTTGATGAGTTGAATATGAGATAATGTGCTCTCATGCTCGACAAGCTCTACCGTCTCGCCATTACGCTGCCACGTCATCGTCGCGCTCCCATGCTCATTGTGTGAACGGCGATAGACAAGCTCGCTGGGCACGAAGCTCCCATCGCTGCCGCTTACGGTGACGGCATCGAACGGAAGCCGATCCGCGCTGATCTCTACCGCATCCAGATGCGGATAACGCTCGAGAAACTTCTCGCTGATGAATGCGAGAAGACCTTCCGTCGTGCTTCCCTCGTATTCGGCTGTCTGCCGAAGAATGAAGTTTTTCATCGAGTCCGTCGCTACAACAAGCGTGTTATCCCCTTCCGTGAAGGAGGGAAGCAACGACTCGCCGCTTACCGAGAACTTAATATTATGCGCGAAAATAACGTTGCTGCAGCCTGTGTACGTCGATTCAGGAATTGCGCTTACGGCGAGCGGAGAAGCGTAAGTGCGATAGCTCTGCACATCTCCTTTGCCATAATAAAGCGTTCTGCCGCCTCGAAGCTTCAACATCGTCATCCGTCCCTTCTCTAGCCCGTGATGAGATCCAGAATGCGGAATTTCGTTATTTTCTCGATTTCCGACAACGCCTGCGTCGTCTCTTCTTGCATGCTATGATGAATCCTCGACTCCATCGCCGTCAATATATGTTCCTTCGACTTCCCGCGAACGGCCAGGATGAAAGGAAAGCCGAATTGCTCCACATATTTGCGGTTCAGCTCGGAGAATACCTCGAATTCCTCGCTTGTGAGCTGGTTAAGTCCTGCACCCTGCTGTTCTTTGGCCGAATACGGCGCAACCGCAAGCCGCGTGCCTAGATCGGGATGTGCGCGAAACAGTTCAATCAGTTGATCGTTCGACGCTTCCCTTACAACGTTAGCCATCGCTTCATGCAGCGCCTCCTTCGAGACGAACGGCCGCATCTCCCATGCCGAGCTTGCTATCCACGGGGAATGCTCGAAAATTTCTCCTAGCACGGCAACGAATGCTTGTCGATCAAGTTCGTTAATTTCATTTATCGTTGTCATATCCAGTACCCCTCGTGAACGGCAATAATGGACGATTCCACCTCAGGAATCGGTCCGATGACCTGAATTGGTTTGTTTCCTTGCGCAAAAACAACTCGACACGGCAGATCGAGCGTTGGATTCTGCTCATTATCACCTGTCATCTCAGCCAGCTTTTTCTCTGAGATGCCGTAGACGACCGTACCGACATTTCCCCAATAAATCGAACCCGAACACATCGCGCACGGCTCTACTGACGTATACAGCGTGAATTCCCATAACTCCGCCTTCGCGAACGCTTTGGACGCCGCAGCCATTAATGTTGTTTCTGCATGCCCGGTGCAATTGGATTCCGTAATTTCGATATTGCCTTGCTCGAGCACAATCTCGCCTTCGCGATTGACGAGCAGAGCACCAAACGGTGTATTGCCTGCCCCCCGGGCCATAGCCGATATTTCTACGCATCTCTGTAAATAAGGAATATGATTAATAGGATTGCTTCTATTCGTATGATTGTGACTCATGACGTATGACGTCTCCTTTCAGCTGCAAGCTTTACCGCTCTCCATATGCCCCCGTAACCGGTACATCGGCATATATTGCCTGAGAGCGCTTCGGCTATTTCATCATCATTTGGATCGGGATTGCTGTCCAATAAAGCTTTTACCGAAATAATCATGCCGGGTGTGCAGTATCCGCATTGGAAACCGCCTTCCTCTAGAAAGGCTTGTTGGATCGGATCTATGCTGCCGGCCGATACGCCTTCCACGGTTTCAATCGACTTGCCTTCGCACTGATAAGCCATCGTCAGACAAGAGTTGACTGCTTTGCCGTCTACAAGCACCATACAAGCGCCGCAGCGACCGATCTCGCAGGATCTTTTGGTACCGGTTAGCGCCAGGTCATCCCTCAATATATGGAGTAGCCTCCTAGCAGGCGCCGTATCTACTTCTGTTGCTGTGCCGTTAAGCGTGCAAGCAAGCTTATAGGCTGTTGATGTTTCTTCTGTATGATCCCCCATGATCACTCCACCGCCTTCTGCAAAAATGCCGGCTGTTCCTGCAAAAACGACGGCTCTACCGGAAGCTTCGTCACCCATTTGCCCGTCGCTGCGCGAATGGCCGACGCAATAGCGGGGGCAAGCGTTACGGAGCCTACTTCACCGATGCCGCGCGGCCCGTAAGTATCGCCTTCCGGCAGTTGCTCAATGGCAACAACCTCCACTTCACCGCGCTGATCCGCAATCGTCGGCACGAGATAGGTGTCAAGGTTGCGAGTCATATAATAACCTTTGTCCATAACGGCATCTTCGGTAAGCGTGAAGCCAAGCGCCATGCTGCTTCCGCCCTCGATCTGTCCGAGAAAGCCTTGCGGATTAACGACCGGTCCTGCGGCAACTGCATGCAATTGATTAAGCACGTTCACCCTGCCTGTTAAAGTATTCACTTCGACTTTGACCGCTACGGCCGAGTACGTGTACATAAAGTGTGCGCCAACACGCTCCACCGGTGATGTCGGGAAGTGGAACGATGTCTCATATTTAATCGGCTCGCCATCAAGCTGTGCAAGCTGCTCATAGGAGATGACCATAACTTCACTATCCTTCCTCATCACACCGCCTTCGCCCAATCGCAACTGATCCGCAGCCACATTCAACGATTGCGCTGCGCGACCGAGAATCGCCTCCTCGAATGGAGCGCGCATGCGCTGCAAAGACTTCCACATCATCGCTGTCGCCCTCGACGCGGTCGTTGAACCGCTATCCGGTACGACATCCGTATCGCCAATGATAATCCGGATATCCCCGCCGGCGAAGCCGAATTGCTCGATCAGCATCAGTTCCAGTGAAGCGATTAGCCCCTGACCGAATTCCTCGTAGCCGAATACGGCTTCAATCTTGCCATCTTTCGCGAGCTGAAGACGTCCTCCCGCCGGATCGGGGATGCCAACGCCAAGTCCGGCGCCATGCATCGTGAAAGCCGCGCCGACGCCAGTCTTGATCCAAGGCGGTGCATTAACAGCAGGAACCGCATCCTTTGTTTTCCACAGGTCGCTTCCCGCGATTACGTTCCACACCTGCTCCGCGCCATCTGTCTGCGCAATCGGCTGATTGAATGGACCGGCATCGCCCAGCTGTCTCATATTGAGCTTGCGGAACGTCCAGGAATCCATCCCGTGCAGCTCCGCCAGCCGATCCAATTGACCTTCCAAGGCGAAGATCGCCTGATTGCCGCCGAATCCTCTGAACTCTCCTGACATTCCATTATTCGTGAAAGCCGAGTATCCATTCACATCCAAGTGTTCATATACATAGGGGCCGATGACATGCTCAACGGCAAAGTTAAGCACTTCAGCGCCGAGCGTTGAATAAGGACCCGTATCGGCAACGATTCGCACTTGATGCGCGATCAGCTTGCCTTCCGCATTCGTGCCGGTCTTCATCGTTATTTTCATCGGATGCCGCTTCAATCCCGCACGTACCGATTCCCATCTTGAATTGTGGAACTTAACCGGCATTCCTGTTCGGAGGGCGAGCAATGCGCCGTACGGCTGAACGTTCAGCTCGTCCTTGCCGCCGAAGGAGCCGCCGATAGGGCTCGATACGATGCGAATTTGCTGCTGCGGCATATCCAGAATGCGCGACAGCTGCATGCGATCCATGAAGCCGTGCTGCGTCGGCGCATATACCGTCAGCCGCCCGTCCTCGCCAGGTATGAATAAGCCGCCCTCTGTTTCCATGTAAGTATGCATTTGTCTCGGCGTATAGTACGTCTCCTCTACAATGTGAACGCATTGCGGGAATCCTTCAGCTAAGCTGCCTTTGCTATATCCAGTGTGATGAAGCAGATTGCCTTTATCGTGCAACTGAACCGTATCAGGGGCAAGCGCTGCTTCGGCATCGTCCACGACGGGCAACAGCTCGTAATCGACATGAATAAGCGTTATTGCATATTCCGCTTCTTCTAATGAATCTGCGGCGACCGTCGCTACGGCATCGCCTACATAGCGAACGCGATCCTCGCACAGCACCGGTTGATCAGGATGCGCAATTCCGAATGCGTTAAGACCCGGCACATCCAAATAAGTAAGAACAGCCCGTACGCCTGGCGCTTGCTTCGCCGCTTCTGTATCTATCGATACAATGCGGGCGTGTGGGTGTTCGCTTCGAAGCACTAAGCCATACAGCATCCCTTCTGCCGTCATATCCGTCAAATACGATAATTGTCCAGTTACTTTAGCGGGTCCGTCCGGCCTAATGCGCCAACGGCTTCCGCTTCCGTCTCGGTTTAACAGCATATCCTCACCTTCCCCCGTTAACAGCTTCTGCCGCCGATTTCCACAGCTCCGTCACAATCAAATTAGCGGCTGTTGACTTGCGGTATTCGGCAGATGCGAATAGATCGCCTTTTGGCTCAAAGACATCAAGCACACCGTCGTAAATTCGCTTAAGAGTAGCTGAGTTAAGCTCCGTGTCCGCGAAGGCAGCTTCCAGCTCCTTCAAACGGCGAGGAATGGTTTGGCCGCCGCCGACGGCCAGCTTCAAATACTCCAATACACCGTCGGCGTTAATCGTACCGCTAACAGCTGCCGTAACGACGGACGGCGTGAACGCCTCGCGGCGTCCGACTTTATAATAAGCGCCGAAGCGCTTCGTATTCGAGTCCATAACTTCCATTGCATCAGGCTGAGGAACAGAAATACCAATCAGAAGACGACCGCTTATTGGTGTAGAAGGCGTTGATTGCTCGATTGCGGCCAGCCAATCGGACAGCTCCTCCCAGTGCTCTCCTGCTCCGCCGTACAGATGCAGCTGCGCATCATAGATGAGAAGCGCAGGCAACGAATCGCCGACTAATGAGCTTATGTTGCCGCCGATCGTCGCAAGCTGACGAACCGACGGGGCAGCGATCTGTTTGGTCGCCTCCGTAAGCAGCGGCAGCTTCTGTGCGATTAGCTCATGGTTTCTGCATACAGCCAGCAATGTCGAGGCATCGATTGCGATACCCGCTGCATGCCCTCGAATCGACTCCTCTTCTCCGCTTATTCCGCTGACATCAATAAGATGGGCAGGCACCTTGGCCAACCCCGATTCCCATTGCGTACGCAGCAGCGTGCCGCCCGCAGTATAGACGGCGTCTGCTCCGTAATTTTGTTTCAATTGCCACGCATCCGCCGCTGATTGCGGATGCCATACAAGAGGAGACTTAATGGTCCCCTGTGCCCGTGCGTTTGCGTTTGTCCCCATGCTGTTCCCCTCCTGCTACTGCTAGAATCGTTGTTCTCTTATATAAGGCGCGCCGAGCGACTCCGGCGAGCCAGACGGTTTGTTGCGATTGCGCCATCCCAAGTACATAAGTACAAGAATCGTTACGATATACGGAATCATTTTCAAGAAATAGGAAGGTATTTCACTGCCTATAAGCTGAATGCGGAAGCCGAGCATATCGAGCGCACCGAAGAAATAGGCGCAGAACAAAGCTCGAACCGGATTCCATCGTGCAAAAATAATAAGCGCAACCGTAATCCATCCGCGTCCGGAGGTCATCCCTTCCGTCCAGGTTGGCGAGTACACGAGCAGCAGATCTGCACCTGCAAAGCCGATAAGCGCAGAGCCAGCGACGATATAAGCATATCTAAGCAGTTGTACGCGAATGCCCATTACGTCTGCTGTTGCCGGATTGTCTCCGATCGCTCGCAGATGCAATCCTGCCGATGTCTTATGAATGTAAAGATGAAGGACAATAACAAGGACGAAGCTGAACCAAGTCAGCACATCTAAATGCGCGAACACGGGACCGATGAACGGGATGGACTCGAGCCACGGCATATCGAGCTTCGGTACAGCGCCATTCACAGGTTGACCGCTGATCGGCTTGCCCAGATATGCGCTAAGCCCCGCACCGAACAACGTCATCGCAAGACCGCTTACGATCTGGTTCGTTCGAAGCGAGACGCTAAGGAAAGCATGCACGAATCCTAGCGCCATACTGACACCGCACACGGCGAGCAGCGTAAGAGTCAAGTTGCCTGTATGCAAATAAGTCAAGCAGGCTGTTACTGCCCCCATCAGCATGAGACCTTCAGCACCAAGCTGGATAATACCCGAGCGTTCAATCAATATGCCTCCGAGTGTCGCGAACAGGAGCGGCGTACCGGAAGAGATAGCCGCCAGCACCATTTGTATAACAATATCCATGTCTAATCCGCTCCTCTAGTAACTGTTCTTGCGAATTCGGAACTTGCTGATCGTGCCGCCGGCAATTAAGAAAAATAAGATGGCTCCCTGAAGCATTTCCGATATGGAAGACGGCAGCCCTATCGTCTGTACGCTGTAGCCGCCGACGATTAACCCGCCGAACAAGAATGACGAAATAATAAGTCCAACCGGATGCAGCTTGGCTAACCATGCAACGATGATTGCCGTATAGCCGTAACCAGGCGATATGCCGTACATTAGTCTATGCGAGACACCCGACACTTCTGCCATTCCCGCTAGACCGGCAAGCCCCCCGCTAATAAGCATGACGAGCAATATATGTCTGCTGATCCGAATGCCCGCATTGCGCGCAGCCTCTGGATTAGCGCCAATCAGACGAAGCTCGTAGCCCCATCTCGTATACTTAATGAACAGGAAATACAGGATGACAGCGATAATACCGAATACAAGACCAAGATGAAGTCTCGTATCGCCGAGCACAGGCAGCGACTGCGCCTCTGTAAAAATCGGCGTACCCGGGAAGTTCATCCCCTGCGGATCCTTCCACGGACCGAAGACGAAATAGTCCATCGCGAGCAGCGCCACATAGTTTAACATCAAGGAACTGACAAGCTCGTTAACTTGGAAATACGTTCGCGGAATGGCGGTCAGCAGTCCCCATATTCCGCCAGCGACGATACTTAAAACAATCATCGCAGGAATGATCAGAATGCCCGGCAGGTTCGGCATATAGATCGTTACTGCTGTAGCCGCCATCGCTCCTGCGGCGAATTGTCCTTCTGCGCCGATATTCCACACCGATATGCGATAAGCGATCGCAACGCCGAGACCGCAAAGCAATAGCGGTATCGACTTGACGAGCGTCTCCGTGATGCCGTATTCGGTGCCGAAAGCGCCCGTGAACATTTTTTTGTACACAGGAATAGGATTCATGCCGTTCGCAGCTATGAAGATGCCGCAGGCGATTAACGCAAGCAGAACAGAAGCGAACGGGATCCACCAGGCATTGCCTTTCTTCGAAGGATCGATTTCGATCCGATAGGCGAACAGGTTCATGCCCTTCGGCGCTCTGGATTTACCCGGGGGAGGCGTACCGACGCTCGTGCTGGTTAAGGCCGCTTTGTCGCTCATACCGCCGCCTCCTCTTTCTGGGCGTCCACTACCCGCAGTCCCGCCATATACATGCCAATCGTTTCGCGATTCGCTTCCGAGCGAGGAAGCTCGCCAACGATCTGTCCGTTGTAAATAACTAATATCCGGTCAGACAGTTGCATAACCTCATCCAGATCCTCTGATATTAGCAGCACGCTTTTACCTTCGCCGCGCATATCGGTCAGCAGCCGATGAACGCCTTCCGTCGCGCCGACGTCCAATCCCTGTGTAGGATGAACGGCTACCATCAACAGCGGCTGCTGGTGGACCTCCCTAGCAAGCAGCAGCTTCTGTTGATTGCCTCCCGAGAGCTGCTGGACCGGTGTGTCCAAGTTCGGCGTCTTCACGTCGAATTGCTCCACTAGACTTTGCGACCATTCACGATTATGACCGGTGCGCAAGAAGCCAAAGCGTGAACGTTCCTCTGACCGATACGACTTAAATAATAGATTATCAACAACGCCGAGACTCCCGGCTAGCCCGCTCTTCATCCGGTTCTCCGGTACATGAGCGATGCCTGCCTCAATGGCCCCTTTGACTGATCCATTCTTCAATGCTTCTCCATTAAAATGAATCGCACCGCGCTTCCAGCTGCGAAGCCCGGTCAGCACCTCAGCCAGTTCCTTCTGCCCGTTGCCTGCAACGCCAGCAACGCCAACAATTTCACCTTCATTTACATGCAGCGTGAAACCGTCAAGCGTCTTGCGCCCATGATCGGCGAATACGTCAACCTGCTGAACCGTTAGCAACGGCTTGCCTGACTGACGCGGCGCAAGCGGGCGAGGTTCTCCGATTTCCTTGCCGACCATCAGCTTCGCGAGATCACGCTCATTCGTTTCGCTTTTGGCCATCGAATGGATCATCTTTCCTTTCCGCATAACCGAGATATGGTCGGATACCGCCATGACTTCTTTCAGCTTATGCGTAGTCAGAATAACAGTCTTGCCTTCCCGCTTCATATGCTGCAGCGTCTCGAAGAGCTGCTCCGCCTCGCCTGGCGTCAATACGGATGTAGGTTCATCCAATATAATAAGGCTGGCGCCTCTGTACAGCGTCTTCACGATCTCGACGCGCTGCTGCTCGCCGACAGACAGCTGCCAGATCGGGCGGTCAACCGGGAATGCAAGCCCGAATCGATCTGCAATGCCTTCAATTTCCTCCTGCTTATCGCGCAGCCACTTCGCCCCGCGCCAAAACGACGATTTCTCGCCTAAAATAATATTTTCCGCCGCCGTCAGCGTCTGCACGAGACGGAAGTTTTGAAACACCATACCGACGCCAAGCTTCATCGCGTCCTTCGGCGAGCGAATACGAGCCTTCTCGCCATGGATCAGGATTTCTCCGCTCGTAGGACGATAAACGCCCGACAGCATGCACATCATCGTACTTTTGCCTGCTCCATTCTCTCCAAGCAGCGCATGGATCTCGCCGGGTTTGGCATAGAAATCGACGTTGTCATTGGCTACAACTGAGCCGAATCGCTTCACAATCTGCTGCATCTCTACCGAGTATATGGACTCCATAGGCGTTCTTCCTCTCAATAAATCTTTCCTTTGAATCGCCTCATCTTGAAAAATAATACGGTTATAAATCAACAAATCCCTTAGGGAAGGGATTTGTTGATTGACTGTTATTTAAGAATATACAAGCTATCAAAGCTGCTATTTATTTCGGAATCGTGCCGTCTACGCCTTTTACAAACCAATCCATAACTAGAATTTCCTCGAGAGTCAGCGTTTTACCTTCTTCTACCTTGACTGCGCCGGTCGGATCAACGATAGGTCCTTTGAATACGCTCATCTCGCCGCTCGTCAATTTCACTTTCGTGTCGTCAACCAGTTTCTTCACATCATCCGGAACGCTAGGTCCCATCGGGGCGAGATCGACCATGCCATCGGAGAGCGATCCGGAGAATTGCTCGCTCTTCCATGTGCCGTCGATAACCGATTGTACGACTTGCGTATAATACGGACCCCAGTTCCAAATCGGGTTAGTCAAGTAAGCTTCTGGAGCGAAGCGTGTCATATCGGAGTCGTTGCCGCCTGCCATTGCGCCTCGCTCAGCCGCCGCTTGAAGCGTTGCCGGCGAATCCTGATAAGCGAGCAACACATCTGCGCCTTTGTCCAGCAAGCTGACTGCCGCTTGACGCTCCGTCGTTGGATCGTACCATGTGTTCGTCCATACGACGCTTACCGTAGCATCCGGGTTCACGCTTTGTACGCCGAGCGTGAAAGCGTTAATGTTGTAGATAACTTCTGGTATCGGGAACGCGCCTACGTAGCCGATCAAGTTCTTCTTCGTTACTTTGCCTGCCGCAATACCGCTTAGGTAGCTGGCATCGTAGTTTTTGCCGAAGTACGTGCTCATGTTGTCATTCGTCTTGTAGCCGCCGGCGTGCAAAAATTTCACATCGGGGAACTTCTTGGCAACGTTCAGCGTAGGGTCCATGTAACCAAAGCTTGTCGTAAAGACGATGTCGTGATTCTGGGCAAGCTCTGTTATGATCCTCTCTGCATCCGCGCTCTCCGGCACGTTCTCAACCGTATCCGCTTTGATGCCTAACTTCTCTTCCATGTACTTGCGGCCTCTATCGTGTTCGAATGTCCATCCGCCATCTCCTGGAGGGCCGATGTAGACGAAAGCAACTTTAGGAAGCTCAGCAGGCGTATCTGTCGCAGCTCCGTCCGAAGCTTTATCGGTCGGTGCGTTCGTCGCGCCATTGTTGCCGCCTTCTGCCGGATCGTTTTTGTTATTGCTGGAACAACCGGATAATACGAGTACGAGCGTTAAGATGAGGGCCAAGCTTACGGACAATACTCTGTTGCGTTGCTTCATTGCGTTCCACCCCGACTCTCTATTTTTCATCTCTCAACTGTGTTCGAGATGTAACTTCAATATATATTCACGTCATCATGACGTCAATATACATGACATTATATTGGTCGAGAGTCTAAAAACAACGTTGTCCATTGTGCGTGATGCACTAAACGAACTTTATAGTGTTATATTACCTTACACATAGGAGGTGTTTCACGGACGAACAGACCTATTGAACGCAATAGCAAGCTCTAAATCTATCGGATTGTCCACATCTAGCAACACTTCATTCGCTATCGCGGAGACAGCTTCTCCGCGATAGCGAGCGTCTGCAAATAATTTACGAGCCCCCGTATCACCTTCCAGCTTAGTTACAGCCGCAAACATCGATTTCGATAAAATTGCAGGCGGCATCAGCGCATAGGTTCCATTCTCTTCATTCCATGATGAGCTTGCAACGTAATCGAGGTTAGACTGCTTGCTATATCGATCCATAAGCCGCTCTAAGTGAACCTTATCAACGAATGGCTGATCAGCTAGCACAACAAGGATCGCATCCGGCAACGCATGCTCCACATTAGGTTGAATGCCCGAACCCAATAGCGCTTCAAATCCCGCATGCAACGAATAAGCCATTCCGTCATCCGCCCTCTCGCTAATGACGATCTGAACGGAAGGAGAGTCTTGAGACGGCATGCCGGGAATGCTCTCAACCAACTCCATAGACAGCCACTTCAGGGGGTCGCATGGATGTACGACAACGACGATTTTCTCAACGCTGCATTGATGAAGCGCATGAAGAGCCATGCTGCCGAGCGTCATCCCCGGCATCAGCTCCAATTCCTGCTTGCGCCGTCCCATTCGCCTGCTCCGGCCAGCCGCCAAATAAATAGCTGTTATGACCATCAGCTCTCGCCCCTCTCCGCGCGCGTTCGGTCCGGCCTGCCCGCACAGCGATTAGCTCCGCAACAACGCTCACCGCAATCTCATAAGGACCGTCGGCACCAATCGATAAGCCGATAGGCGCTCTAACGTTCGACGGCATCAAGAAGGTTTCGAACAGCATGCGTATTCTATTCTTTGATCCCATTATTCCGATATAGGCTAATCCAAGCGGAAGAGCAATTCCTAACAGTTCTTTATCCTGCTGCAGCTGATGACTGCAAATAATTAAATAATCATTGCGACTCATCGCCAGCTCAGCCACTATCTCCGCCGGAGCGCCAATGGCAATCAGCGCTTCCGGGAAACGTTCATTCGTGCACATACCGGCTCTCCAATCTGCGATAACAAGCTGAAAGTCGGCATTTCTAGCTATTGAATAAATAGCCTCGGCATCCTTGCCTGCACCGAATATAACGAGTCTTGGCCGCGGTCTGATGGTAAAGAACATTCGATCAGGCACATTATCGATTTCTGTGAAGCGGACAGGCTCGGCGGTATCATTCACCCTCTCTCGAATACGGTACGTGATATCCGAATGAACCAAACGCCGCTCCAAGGTTACGCTTCGTCCGCCGCCAACAATAGCAGCAGCTTCAATAAGCAGCTCACGCAGCAGGCCCGTAACCGGCTCCAGCAGAACCCTTATCTCGCCTCCGCAGCCGAGCGCTTCTCCCCATATCGCATCTTCTTCAGGCTTCATATTATATTGCGCAATCTCGAACTGACCTTCGCCCGACAACCATACCCGTTCTGTGCGTTCGAGCAAATCATGCTCTAGACAGCCTGGGCTTATGGTGCCAATCTGCTCACCGTCAAGCTTGAACAGCATACATGCGCCTGGCTTACGATAGGAATGTCCATTCACATCGATAATCGTAGCGAGCACGGACGGTTCTTCGCTATCCACAATCGATTGCAATAGCCGATGCACATCCATATGCCGTTCCTCCTATTCTAGCGGACCATTTGTCCGTTCCTTCATGGATAATCGATTATAATCTAGCTATAAGACGGCGAAGCGATTGATCCGCTTCCTTTAGCACGACCGACTTGTCAACCGTCCTCACAAGCTTTTGTTCCATTACCACTTGACCGTCAATAATGACCGTATCGACATCTCCTCTAGTCGCTGCATATACAACACGGGAATACCAATCCGCATCGAATGATGGATAGACGTGGAAGTCCTCTAGATCAAGCAGCTGTATATCGGCAAGCTTGCCGACCTCAATGCTGCCGATCTTCTCCTCCATACCAAGCACTCGCGCTCCGCCGATCGTCGCCAGCCGCAATACTTGTCTCGCATTCATGACCGTCGGACCATGTTTCACCTTTTGAATATACGCAGTTAGCCGCATTTCCTGAAACATATCAAGGTTGTTGTTGCACGGCGCTCCGTCTGCGCCAAGTCCTACAGCAATTCCTTGCTCCAGGAGCAGCGGAACCTCTGCAATGCCTGATGACAGCTTCAAGTTCGAGCCTGGGCAATGCGTTACCTTGACACCGCGTTCGCGAATAATGCGTTTCTCTTCTTCATCCAGCCATATACTATGAGCGAGAATCAGATTAGGACGTGCCAGACCAATGTGGTCAAGATAGACGACATTGCGCATTCCGCGTTCTGCCTCCACCATCTCGATCTCCCCTAAATTTTCCGATGCATGCGTATGCACCATAACGCCATATTGCTCAGATAAGTCACGAACGCCGACAAGCAGTTCCTCCGTACACGAGACGACAAAACGCGGACAGAACGCATACTGTATTCGACCATTCGCTGCGCCGTGCCACTTCTCAAGCAAATCCACGCTATCTTGCAGCGACTTGGCTGTATTCTCTTGCAGCGGAAGCGGCACCTCCGAGCCATGATCCATCATCACCTTGCCGGATACCGCCCGTATGCCGCTCTCCATAATAGCTTGGAATGCAGATTCCGTATAATGAACCGTTTCCATATCTAGAATCGTCGTCGTTCCGCTTCGAATGAGTTCGCCAATGCCTAACATGGCAGAGTAATATACAGAATCCTCGCTATGCGCCGCTTCAAGCGGCCATATTTTCTCCTTCAGCCAATCAATTAAAGCAAGATCGTCCGCACGCCCGCGGAACAATGTTTGGCATAGATGAATGTGCGTCTGAATAAACCCCGGCAGCAGCACTTTGCCGCCCGCATCGATTATCCGGTCTGCAAGCGGGGCGTCGATGACGCCGCCTACTTGCTTAATTACATTTCCTTCTATTAAAAGATCGCCTTCTACAATGTCATGCTGTTCGTTCATTGTCATAATAACGGCATTGCGAATCCATATTGTAGCCATGGCTATCTCTCCTTTATTACTTTCCGACACGCAGCGTTTCTTTGACATGAACGCTGCCGCTCGTTGCGAACGGCTGGTTATGAAGCATACGGCGGAAAATAAACGCAATTTTCAGACGCATAAAATCATCCATCTTCTTTAAATCAACTTCCAGCAGCTCGCTTATCTTCTCAATACGGTATGTCGCAGTGTTGCGATGAATGAACAGCTTTTTGGCCGTCTCATTTAATTGTCCGTCGTTTTCCAAGTAGGCTTCAAGCGTGCGCAGCATCTCAGAGGCGTATTCCGGTTCTTTGTTCAACAAGGAACCTAACCAGCGATTGCAGAACGTCTCCATTCGTTCTTTGGTCACATGCTCGAAGATTAGCGCCAGATCCATTGTCTCGAAGCTCAGGATCCGGCTGCCGCCCCATTCCGCTGATAAGCGATTACACTCCTTGCATTCCTCGAACGCTTCGGCAAGCTGGTTAGCACGCTTCTTCGCACTGCTAATAGAGGCCCTGATCTCATAGCCGCCCTTCGTTTTCACCGAAGCAAAAAATGGAGCAAGCGCCGAAGCGATTGCTTCATCGCCATTGTCCGCGTCAGCAGGGAACACCGACAGCAGCCCTTCTTCCATTACGATATGAGTGCCCTTTAATTGTTGAATACTCGAATTACACAAATATTCCGACTTCAGCAGCTCCAGCTTCTCCGTCCTCAACTCCTTATGCATCAGCCCGCTGAAATCCGTTAACACACAGCGATACCACGGGCGGAACAGATCGATCTCGAAGCGCTCCGCATACTCTTCTATTGTCTCAACAGGAAGTCCGTTCAATAGAAATCGTTTGATAAGCAGCCCGAAATCCTTCTGCACAGATAGTTCAAAATAATCCTCATAGCTAAAATTCATATGATAGGCAATCAGCTCAGCGGCTTGATAATATAAACCTTCCTCAATTGGCGTTACGAGCAGCTCCGATTGAAAGAACAGCACGCAACCGGAATCGGGCGTATGCTTGATGAGCGGAATGCGAAGCGCCTCGACCCGCTTGCAGGAGATCCATCCCTCTGCTCGTTGCCCTTTCATCCCGCATGCGATCTCTTCGGCAGACAATAACGTGCCATTATAAACAATCTGTCCGCGCGACCCAACTACGGCAAGCGGAATTTCCACTACTTCAGCAATCGAGTCGAACATTTGTTGAATGGGATTCGGCTTCAATGCGAATCTCATCAATTGAATTTGTTTATTAACGACATCGGTCAGCACACCGGTGCTACGCTTCATCTCCGCCCGGAACAATCCATTCATCTGGTCTGAGAAGGTGAACGGGTACGGCAGCTCAATAATCGGAAATCCAAGCTCGTTCGCTAGGTCGATCAACTGCTGCGGCACCTCCGTCCAGAACCTCCCCAGCTTAATGCCAAGCGCCGCCGATCCGCGTTCATGCAGCGTTCGCAGCAATTGACAAGCATCCTCTGGATGATCCTTGATGAGATACGCTGTTGTCAGCAGCATCTCGCCTTCTTTAATCCAATCCGTAATATCAGGCGCATCCATCACATTAACGGATGTAATAATTCTGTTCTTCCCTTTGATACCGGCAATCAGTTTCCCTTCCGATAACGGATACACCGATAAAGCTTGCTCGACGGTCATATGCAATCGACACACCCCGCTCTCGAATGATTGCTGCTCCCTATCGCCTGCTCAAGCATCCCATTTTTCAAGCAAAACGTAAGCATTTATGTTAGTTTATCTAACATATTATATTAGGATTTGGCTTATGGCAATACAAATCATGAGATTTAAAAAGGTATTCAGAAAATATCGCAAATAAAACCTGACGCATATATTACGTCTTCTGTAATTCGGTATAGTGCGCTTTTGACTCCTCCCTCAACACCCGCGCAGCTTGCCCAACGGTATCACCATCGGCACCTGCGATGCCATCAAGCCGTTATAAATCGAAGGACCGCGGCAAAAATCAAACGATCGTTCAATAATCGCCGTCACCATGGCTAACGGACATACAGGTCACTAATGGCCATTATTCGGCCGCTGCTGCATCGTTACGGACACAACAGACCCTAACTGCACCAATCGATGCGATTTCGCTGCCAAACACAACTGTTAGAGTCTTATGTGTCCGTAAGACCAGCTAAGATCGTCAATCAAGCTTATAAGGACCTCTGGTGTCCATTAGCAGGAGCAGCTTTTCGTATGCTAATTCGATCAGCCGTAGAATAGAAAAGGACTTCGACCGAAGTCGAAGCCCTTTCTATTACGCGCGTTATTGAGCATTCGAGCTGAACATAGGCAGCAGCTCCTCGAAGATGAGTCGCCTCGAAAGATCGGCATCATTCCGCTTCGTGACCGTTTTGCGTATGACGATTATGAGATCATGTTCAGGTGCGATGAGCAAATATTGTCCGCCGTGTCCAAAAGCAAAGTAACAATCCGTGTTTCCGTTATGACTTGCCGGAGTGCGCCACCAATGATAACCGTATTCTCCGTAAATCGGCGGCTCGTAATGCAGCAGACCGCGATGATGCATCTTAGTGGAGAGGTCGATCCACTCTGATGACAGCAGTCGCTCCCCCTCCCAGACGCCTCCTAGCTTATACAACAGACCGAACTTCGCCAAATCCATACCAAATAAGCTTAGTCCGGTGCCGCCCTCATTGATTCCATCCCTCTCGGTCCATCTCGCCTTGCGGAACCCAAGCGGTTGGAATAGCTTCTTGCTTGCATAATCCAGCGCAGGTACGCCGACAGCCTTCGTCAATAGGGCTGATAACAAATGCGATGCCCCCGAATTGTAAGTATAGGCTTGTCCTGGCGGCGAAATGATCGCTTTCTCCAATACGAACCCGATCGGATCGCTGGCTGCCCGCAATGCTCGGTACGGCTTATCGAAGTCTGGCCACTGAAATCCCGGCGTCATCGACAGTAGATGTTTAATCCGTATTGCCGCCTCGCTTGAATCCGCCAAACGTGCCGCAGCCGGATGTTCCAAATAATCCGAGATCGGATCATCAACACTGCCAATCCGACCTTCATCGATGGCCATTCCAATCAAACATGACAGTACGCTCTTGGTACATGAATAGAGGCTGCCCATTGTATCCGCTCCGTGCTCATACCATTCCGCTGCCGTCTCGCCGTTATGAAGAACGATGACCGTATTCATTTTCCAAGCGCGAAGCTGCTCGTCCAACGATTCCAGCCTGCTATGTAATTTCATGCTCATGCTGTCTCAGACTCTCCTCTACGAAACGCTGCTTTGCTGCTCTGCGGCCGACTGGCGATTAGGCAATGCCGTCGAGACAAGCAATATAACAACCGCTATTAGCGCTACCCAAATAAAGATCGTATGCAGGCTGCTTTCAAGAAGACCGGCATCAATGCTATTCGTACTGCCTGTATTAAGAAGCATGCCGAATACGGTAATGCCAATCGTCTGACCAAGCGTACGTATGAAATTGTTGCTGGCAACCGCCGAGCCGCGCAGCTCCCACCCGACGGCAGAAGATACAGTAACGGTCAACGAAGTCAGCGACAAACCGAATGACAAGCCTGACAACAGAGTGTAGACGATGAACCAAAAGAACGGCGTCTCCGCGTTCATCAACGCCAAGCCAATCCCGCTTATAAGCAACAAGCTAGCACCTGTAACCGTTATAAGGCGGACACCTAGCTTTGCAATCCAATTGCCCGCCAGTATAGCACCAAGCGGCCAAGCAATAGAAAGCGGAATCATAACTAATCCCGAATAAGTTGCCGGCTTGTTATATACCCCTTGTATCCATAACGGCAAATAAAAAATAATAACGACGTTTACGACACAAATTAGAAAGCCAGCCAAGTTCGCTACGCTAATAATGCGGCTTCTGAATAATTCGAACGGAATAATCGGCTCCGGCGACCGTCTTGATGCCGCGACAAATAAAGCAAGGAACAATACCGAAGCCGCGAACAGCATGCCGATTGCAAGCGTGGAAATGCCGTTTGCATCTTTATCGCGCAGCAGCGTCATCCCATATAAGAAGGCGAACATGCCAATCGTGAATAATACAATGCCTATGTAATCGATATGATGTTTCTTCTTTACGAATGATTCACGAAGCGCTGCGGAAAGCAAATAAATCGCTGCGATGCCAAACGGCAAGTTCATGTAGAATATTGCTCGCCAAGATACGTAATCAACGAGCAATCCGCCAAGCAAAGGTCCCGATATGCCTGCTATCCCCCAAACACTGGACATCCAGCCCTGTACTTTGGCCCGCATCTCATACGGGTACAGATCGCCAATAATCGTATACGGAATCGTCGTTAACGCCCCTGCGCCAAGTCCTTGCAGCGCGCGAAACCATATAAGCTGGTTCATCGATTGCGCCACGCCAGACAGCATGGAGCCCGCTAGAAAAATAAGCGCACCAATAATAAAGATCTTTTTGCGTCCATAGAGATCGGATAGTTTGCCGTATACCGGAGTTGTAATAACCGTTGCCAGCAAATAAATAGAAATAATCCAGCTATATTGCCTAATCCCTTCAAGCTCGCTTGTAATGCTTGGCATTGCGGTACTGACAATCGTTCCTTCAATTGCGGCAAGGAAAGTAGCGACGAACAAAGCGATCGTCACTTGCTTTCGATTTTGTTGTGCTTGCATGCTTCACCCTTTCCCGTCTATCCAGCTATTCATCTTGGAAAATAGAGTCGTCACTCTATACTATAATCTATTCTGTTCTTTACCGTGTGTAAATATGAATGATCATTAGGAAGTTTGCAGTAGATTCTCCCTCCAGAAGCGCAGACACTCCGCCTTCGTTGCCTTTACCAAATAATCGTTGCGTTCCGCTTCGCAAGCCGTCCAAAAGACTGTATCGCGGAACAAGCGGCACATCAGCAGCTCCGCTGCCTTGCATGCTGCAAGCTCATCTGCCAGCAGCTTGATGCATATCGTAAATACGAGCGACTCGTATCGCCGTAAATATTCAACCTTTTGCTCAAAACCAAGCATCCTAACAGCCGCCTTTCGACCTATTGCCAAAATCTTCTGCAACTATTGTAGCTCAGTCTTGAAAGGAATTAGTTACGAAAAGGTTAAAGTTGAATCCTGCCTCAATTGCCAACGTATAATAGGTATCCATTAGCAAGTCATTATGATAAGCTAACGGTTAGACGAAATATCCGGATGTAATTATTTGGAACAAATATATGAACGATAGGATGCGTTTATAATGGGTGCCTATGACTTATTATTATCAATTATTGAACAGGTAGGCTATGCGGCCTTATTTCTAGTATTATGTCTTGGACTAATCGGACTGCCTATTCCGAACGAGGCGGTTGTTATGACCGGAGGAGCATTAGCAGCTTCCGGAGTTCTCTCTCCGATTCCAGCCTTTATTATGACTTGCCTTGGCATATGCTCCGCGATGAGCTTCGGTTATAGCATCGGAAGGTTTGCCGGCAGCCGGTTGTCCAACTGGTTCAGCAGCAAAAAAAATATTAATCGCTTCGTAACGCGAGCGGAAGAGCTGAGCGGCAAGTACGGCGGTTATGCAATAAGCCTCAGCCTCTGTCTCCCATTCCTAAGACATGTAACGCCTTACGTAATGGGTATTAACAAAATGCCGTTCAAACGTTTCATCTTATTCGCTTATCCTTCGGCTTTTGTCTGGACGCTTATTTATTTCATTATCGGCACGTTAGTCGGCGAGCAAGTCCAGAACATCGCCAATGCCATATATCAATATGGAATATGGATCGTTGTTGCGCTTGCTGCAGCCGCAGCTGTCTACCTTGGCTTCCGAATTACGAAGCAGCGCAGAATGAGCAAAGAGAACGTCGAGCGTACGATGTGAGCAAGAACAAACATAATCAGAATACATGAGAAGCATCGCATAAAAGCGATGCTTCTTTTAATTGTTGCCTATTACGCAGTAAAGAGAAGAATTAGAGAGAATTAGAGAGATTTAGAACTATGTAAGCGCTTATTTGACAATCGCGATCAAAGATTCCTAGTCATGTGATCAAGTATAATGACCATTAGTGCACATCGGCCCCGACTTTTCTGAAAGAGGAAAGTCATATTATTTTCTTAGGGAGGTATATTTGTTTTGCTCTTCAACCTTAGACAAACCTGGTTTTCCAATACCCGCAACGATATTTTATCCGGAATTACCGTTGCTCTTGCTCTTATTCCAGAATCGATTGCCTTCTCGCTTATGGTTGGCGTCGATCCTATGGTCGGTATATACGCATCGTTCTGCATTGCCGTTATTACGGCTTTCGCTGGCGGCCGTCCCGGCATGATCTCGGCAGCGACTGGCGCAATGGCGCTTATAATGGTCAGCCTCGTTGATAAGCATGGCATCGAATATATGTTCGCCGCAACCATATTAGCAGGTGTGCTGCAGTTCATCATGGGTGCGCTTAAGCTAGGCCGCTTCATTCAGTTCGTTCCGCATTCTGTGATGCTCGGATTTGTGAACGCGCTAGGCATTCTCATATTTACGACGCAGCTCGTTCACTTTGTCGGCGCAAGCTGGATCATGTACGCGCTCGTCGGCTTGACGCTGCTCATTATTTATATTTTACCGAAGTTTACGAAAGTCATTCCTTCACCGCTTGCGGCGATCATTATCGTATCGCTGATCGCGATTGCGATTGGCGCAGATCTGAAGACGGTTGGTGATATGGGCAAAATCGAAAGTATCATGCCGTTCTTCCATTTGCCTGACGTCCTATTCTCTTTCGATACGTTAGCCATCCTATTCCCATATTCGTTCTCGTTAGCCATTGTCGGTATTCTTGAGTCATTATTAACGGCTTCGGTTATCGATGAGATCACGGATACGACGAGTAATAAAAACCGCGAAGTAAGAGGTCAAGGGATCGCGAATATCGTTACTGGCTTCTTCGGCGGAATGGCGGGCTGCGCATTAATCGGGCAATCGGTCGTCAACATGAAGTCTGGCGGTCGGACAAGGCTGTCAACGCTTGTTGCCGGGGCATTCCTGCTTTTCCTCATTCTCGCGCTCAGTGATATGGTTCGCGCGATCCCGATGGCTGCCCTAGTCGGCGTCATGATCATGGTAGCGATCAGCACCTTCGATTGGAGGTCGGTGCTTCATCTTCATCGAGCACCGCGAACGGATGCGTTCACGATGATCGTTACCGTCATTATCGTATTAGCGACACATGATTTGTCCAAAGGCGTTATGGCAGGCGTTGTGCTTAGCGCCCTATTCTTCGCATGGAAGATCGCTAAGATTAAAGCATCAGTCAAATTGGATGCAGAAAACGTTAAGACATATACGCTCCGCGGTCAATTGTTTTTCGGTACGACGACCAGCTTCGTCAACCTATTCGATTACATGAATGATCCGCAAGCGATTGTGTTGGACTTCGGCGGTTCGCATGTGTGGGATCAATCAGCCGTAACCGCGATGACGAAAGTGAAAGCAAAGTATGAGCTGCTGGGTAAGCAAGTCTCGTTTATCGGACTTAACGAAGAAAGCCAAACGATCATTCATAGGACGGGCTTAACCTCATCAAGCAGTAAGTAAAAAACGCGTACTCTCTGACATAAAGATTTCAGAGTGCACGCGTTTTTTCATATTGTTATTTTTCCAGCTTCGCCTTTGCCGTATCTACTAGCAGGTCGAACAGCTCATCGTCTTCCTCAAGCTGATCCTCCAAGGCCAGAAGCTCTTCTTCCTTGCCCGATTCATGAAGGAAGAACAACCCGTAGCCCCAATCTCTAGTACCGCGCTTGCTCGCAAGAGCGATCTCGTATTGATTGCTATGCCCTTCTGCTTCAAACTGTACTTTGCCGACATACCCATCTTCCTTCGAGTACGTCATCTCCGCGTTCAAAATCGTAATTTGCATGTTCAAATTTCTTCCTCTCGGCATTGTAACTGTCACTATTGCGGTGTTAGTTGATTTAATTGATTGAGCAGCTCATTGATCTTATTAATCGTATCCGGAATTCCAGTCGCTTCGAATGCTGCCCGGCCTTGCTCGATATTCGTCAGCGCCTTATCGATGCTTAGATTCAACTGTGCATTATATTCGGTAATCGACTGATGCAGGTCCTTCGCATAATCCGGAACGGTCAATGCCCCGTATTCCTTGATCTGCTGCTTGAGCGCCAGCAATTGCTCCTTCAGATCGGTTCTTGCATTCAAATCGGTTAATGCTTGCTCAGCCATTGTCTGCATGTTTTGTCCGAAGTTCGTAATCGACTGCAAATAAGTCGTTGTTTCTGCTGCGAAATTGACGGTTTGAGTTGCTTCCTCGATAATGCCGCACCCTGCGGCAAATACCATAGCTGCGACTACAATCAGCATTAAGCTCCTTCTCATCATCAGTAAACCTCTCCTTATGACCATGCTTAAGTAGAATAGCATAGCCTCTAATCAGCTTGCAACCGTATAGGAGATTCATGATGAACGCCTATCCAGCCCCTTGCATACATTACAATACGATTCTGACACAGCTCGGTTTCGTGTATCCCATGAGAGGGTGATTTGGATGGTTATTCAATTAACGGCGCTGCACTGGGTATATCTAGGCTTCATAGTCGCCATTATTGGATTCATGCTAATGAGACGCGATACGACGTTAATCTGTATCGCGGGCATACTCGGCATCGGTTTGCTTGCAACCACATCGGCAAGCGGCTCGGTAAGCGGTATTTTCGATAGCTTTATTTTTGCCATCAAAGAATTAATAGGCACGATACTCATCATATCTATCATCGTTGCCATGAGCCGCGTGCTTATACGCACCGGAATAAATGAGATCATGATCTCGCCATTCACTTGGTTCATGAAAACGCCGGCGCTTGCTTTCTGGGGAATCGGCATCATCATGATGGTGACATCATGGTTTTTCTGGCCGTCGCCAGCCGTAGCGCTTGTCGGGGCAGTGCTTCTGCCCGTCGCCATTCGCGTCGGATTGCCGGCTCTCGGCGCTGCCGTCGCCATGAACTTGTTCGGGCATGGCATCGCATTGTCCGGCGACTATATTATTCAAGGCGCGCCAAAGCTGACAGCTGACGCTGCAGGATTGCCAGTCAGCGAAGTGATGCAGGCGAGCATACCGCTTGTTATCGTAATGGGTGTCGTGACGACCGTTGCAGCCTATTGGATGATGCGCCGCGATCAGCGGCTCGGCAAATGGAATGACGGGCTCGTCGCCGCGACACCGGATGAGATCAAGGCAGACAGCAAGGATCAGGCCGAAGGAGCTGCCAGTCTATCGCTGCGAACGAAGCAAGTGCTCGCTGTCCTCATTCCCGTCTTGTTCGCGATTGATGTCATAACGATGTTCCTGTTAGATCTGCAAGGAGGAGAAGCTACCGCACTCATCGGCGGTACCTCCATCCTGATCATGCTGCTGATCACGATGCTGTCGCATCGAGGCAAAGGGCTTGAGAAGACGACCAGCTATTTAATAGAAGGATTCCTATTCGGCTTCAAGGTGTTCGGCCCCGTTATTCCAATTGCCGCATTCTTCTACCTTGGCGATTCGGGCTTCCTGTCCTTGTTCGGCGAGAAGCTGCCTGACGGCTCACTAGGTATCGTCAATGATCTTGGTCTTGCTCTCGCACATGTCGTACCCGTTAATGGCGCAGTGGGTTCTGTAACTCTGACTGTAGTTGGCGCGATTACCGGACTCGACGGCTCAGGCTTCTCCGGCATTTCGCTTGCCGGTTCCATTGCCCAGCTGTTCGGCCACGCGATCGGATCAGGTCTAGCGACACTGACCGCGCTTGGGCAAGTCGCCGCCATCTGGGTCGGAGGCGGTACGATCATTCCTTGGGCGCTTATTCCGGCAGCGGCCATCTGCGGCGTAAGCCCATTCGAGCTCGCTCGCCGCAACTTAAAGCCGGTACTGCTCGGGCTTACCGTTACGACGATTGTTGCGATGTTCTTGATTTAAGTCGTTTTTTCTTCCTGACGTATAGTAAAGCTATCGTCCCTATAGTGAGCAGCAGCAGTATGAGCGGGATCATATAGCTGCTGCTTGCTTCGTTATTAAGCCCAGTCTGTGGTACTGTCGGTATAGAGCCTTTGCCTAGCGCAGCTAGGTCTTCACCTGCATCGCTGTACAGGGCTGTTCGGCTGCACAAGCTGACCTCCAATGATTTGCCCGTATCGCGGGCATATACGACGTACCGCTGCCCGCTCTTGAATTCGAATCCGCAGCTATCGCTGCCGTTAGCGGATACGACCGCAATATCGGCTGTTACAAGACCTTTCCATACCTCGTTAACGTGAAAATTCGTTTTGACAGCTTCTGCCGACGATTGGAACAACGGCAAGCCGGATTTCTTAACCGAGACAGCCGTTCCTGCGAATACAGCGTCATTACGGTCACTTGCGGCCCTTACATCACCAATTTCCGCACATGAACATGCATACGTCATCTGCGGCGCGGACAATAAGCCGCCGGATACAAGCATCGCTCCAACCAACATCAACCAAATCCATTTTGTTCTCACTATCTTTATTCCCCCATTTTCTAATGACTCTAAACCAATTCTCTATTCAATATATAACGTTTGAGGATGGAAAATTGTTTCAAGTACTCCTATTTCTTAGTTGGAATGGCGCAAAAGAAAATGCCTCGGCGACATCGAATGTCTGCCGAGGCATTGTTATTCATTTATTATTGACGTGCAGACACTGCCGGTTGCTTCTTCTTCGGCTCCTCGATCAAATCCGCTTTGCCTGGCCAAAATGCTTTTTTGCCAAGCAACGCCGTAATTGCAGGAACTAGGAACGGACGAACGATGAACGTATCCATGAGCACACCGATTGCGGTTATTAAGCCGAATTGGACAAGCACTTGAATCGGAAGCGTCGCAAGCACCGCGAACGTCGCAGCCAATATGAGGCCTGCCGAAGTAATTACGCCCCCAGTCTCGCCAACCCCTTCTTGAATCGCTTGCTTAAGCGGCATCTTCTTGCGCTTCTGCCAAATACTCGAGATCATGAAGATGTTGTAATCCTCGCCAAGCGCTATAAGGAACACGAACGCGTATAGCGGAATAGCCCCTTGTATGGCGTCGACGCCCATGAAGTAATGCAAAATGATCCAGCCTAGTCCTAACGCCGCTCCATAGGATAATAGAACTGTGGCAATCAGATAAAGCGTTGCGGTAATGGAGCGTAAATAGATCAGCAGCAATATCATAATTAAAATGGTAACGAGCGGAATGATAACCGTGTTATCACGATCGGTCAGCACCTTCGAATCATGCTGGGCAGCCGTCTGACCTCCGACCCATACTTTTTCGTCCGAATCACCAATGCTGGCATCGGCAAGAGCATCACTTGCCGCTTCCTTGATCGCCGGAATGAGCGCCATCGCTTCTTGCGAATACGGATTAATATCAAGCACCACCGAGTAGGCAAGCAAATTAGGATCTTCCGAACTAACCTGCGGTTCAGCAACATGATCGATATGGGCAACCGACTGCAGCTTGGAAGCGACATCGACCTGCTTCCCATCCGTATTCACGACTACGGTTACCGGAGCAAGATCGCCCGGCGTGAACGAAGCGGAGATGACGTCGAAGCCTTCTCTCGATTGCATATCCTTCGGAAATGAAGACAGCAAATCATACGTATACTTGATTTGCGTCGAGAACGTTGCCAATGCGCCAAGAAAGACAAGGCAGACGAGGACGACTGTCCACGGCTTCGTGACGACGAGCTTGCCGACCTTCATACCAAGCTTCTTATTTGCATTCGGCTTGATGTAAGTTTTGCCGCGACTCGCAGCACGAGCTTGATGCTCCTCCTCCGTACGCGGAACGAACGGATAGAATGAAGCGCGGCCGAAAATCGCGAGCAGCGCAGGTACGAGCGTCAAGCTGGCGATACCCATAATGAGAATAGACAGGCTGAACGGAACCGCAAAGCGGTCATAGGCGCCGTACCTGGCTGCCAGCAGGGCGAACAAGGACAGAACGACCGTAAAGCCGCTCATCGCTATGGCGCCGGACGCATCTTTGAAGGCACGCTTTAAGGCCAGGCCCTTATCCTTCTCGCGCGTCAATTCCTGACGGTAATGTGAAATGAGGAATAAGCAATAATCCGTGCCTGCTCCGAAAAGAAGTACGGTCATAATAGAGATCGCCTGCGCGTCAACCGTGATATATCCTTCTCCTGCCATCCAGCCGAGTATCGGGCTTGTTACCAAATAAGCGAATCCAACGCCGACAAGCGGAATAATAGCTAGAATCGGCGACCGGTAGATGAGCAGCAATAGGATGAGGACGAGCAATACGGTAGCGATCATCAACGATACGTCTGCGCCCTTGAACAAGTCCGTGGCGTCTACCGATATGCCGACCGGTCCGCTAAGGCGAACCGTAAGCTGCTCGGCATCGTTGATCGATGCAGCGAACGGGTCTTGGCCCGAAGCCTCGCGAATAATCGTCTTGATTTCTTCCAAATTCTCTTTCAGTACTTCCGTTTCTGTCTGCTCGGCGAACGAGACAGGCTGTACGAAAGTCGTTTTATCCTCGGATACGAATTGCTGCAAGGCAGGCAGCGGCATTGTATGGAGCGGAATAAGCTCGCCCTGCGCTTCAAGCGGATGATCCGTTAAAGCTTGGGAGGTTTGCCCAATGTAAGTCAAATCGTCATTCGTTAATCCGCCTTCGCGATGCCAAACAATAAGAGCAGGCACACCGGAGGCATTAGGGAACTTCTCTTTAATAAGCCGATCAGCCAGTAATGACGGACTGTTGTCTTCCAGATTTTGCGCGTTGTTCTGCTCATTGTCACCAACTGCTGGCAGCGTCAGCGTCAGTATGGCCGCAAGTACAATCCAAATCCCGAGCGTTATCCACCTAGTACGGCGCCCGGCAACGATTTCGCCTATTTTCTCAATCATGACTCCATCCTCCATTTCACATCTTCATTCAAATCGTTTAATATAGTATTACGAGCTCAAATTAATTATATATACCCGAAGGTTAATTAATCAACCTATAAATATTACGATTTCATGAATGAGGTGCAACGATTGAAAGAAGAACAGCCAAGACGCAAACCGGGACGCCCTAAACGTTCCGAAACGATACAGCCCAATCAGCTTATTTTGCGCACCGCCGCCATGCTGTTCATGGAGCACGGCTTCGAGAAGGTGTCGCTTGAAGGCGTGGCGAAAGCATGCCGCATAACGAAAGCAAGCGTCTATTACTATTTCGACAACAAAGCGAAGCTCTTCACGGAATGTCTGTTATTCGTGCTTAAGATTGCTTACGACCAGACCGCTCTAATCATGCGTGGCCCAGGAACGCTAAAGGAACGTCTGCTCATTGTTGCGGAACGTCATATGAATAATGCGCATGTCGAGTTCGAGACGATGATGCGCGAAGCCGCGGCTGGCTTGTCGGAGGAACAGATTATGCAGATCCGGGATGGAGAAGCACAGCTTCATATTCTTTTGAGTGAAATTTTCGCGCAAGCGATGGAAGAAGGCGTGATCACGAAATCCGATCCCCTGCTGCTCTCCCATACGTTCACGGCCATGATGACGGTACGCAATCACAAACAATTATTAAATGATCAAAAATCGGTGAAACAAGCTTCCGCCGAAATCGTACAATTACTTTGGGACGGATTACAGCCTCGTTCTTAAGGCAATGGTTCGTTTCATCGATACTGCGATTATGTAATTGGAGGTGTTATTTTGTTCAAAACCGCTATCGGCCGTTTAAGAATTGTCGGATTTTATGAGGGAATCTCGTTTTTGGTATTATTGCTGATCGCGATGCCGCTCAAATATTGGGCTGACCTGCCGCATATGGTTACCGTCGTCGGCAGCCTGCATGGTTTGCTGTTCACTCTCTACGGGCTTGCCTTGCTTCACGTTTGGATTAAGCACCGATGGTCATTCTTGAAGGTTGTTGCTGCATTTATCGCCGCATTCCTTCCCTTCGGCACGTTCATATCCGATGCTAAGCTGTTGCGCAATCATCCTTAATTAGCGCTATAAAGAAGCGCCGTCCCGTCATCAAACGATGACCTCGACGGCGCGTCTTTATGTTCAACACTATACGATTTAAGCATGACCGAACGCTTCGGCATCCGACTCATTCATAGCGATCTCGATCTCTACCTTGCGAATCCGATTATCGTCCCGCTCCCTAATCGTAAACGTCATATTATGATAACTCCACGATTCGCCGACTGGCAGATCTGGCTTCTGATTAAATAACCAACCGCCGATGGAGTCCACTTCCTCGCTATCCAGATCCGTGCCGGCCGTGTCGTTGAATTCGACGATCAATGCTTTGCCGTCCACCATATAACGATGCTCGTTCAGCATCTCGATCTCCTTCACTTCATCGGCGTCAAACTCGTCTCGAATCTCGCCAACAATTTCCTCGATGATATCCTCGATCGTAATAAGGCCCGATGTCCCGCCATACTCGTCGAGCAAAATAACGATATGTACGCGCTCCAGCTGCATTTTTCGCAGCAGCTTGTTAATCGGCATCACATCGGGCACGGACATCACAGGCTGCAGCAGCGATTTGACGTCCAGCGCTCGGTCGCTGTCGTAGCGCAGAAAAAACTGCTTCGTATTCACGATGCCAATAATATTGTCCTTGCTTCCGCTCGCATACGGAAACCGCGTATATTGCTCCTTCTTGATGACTGCGAGGTTCTCGTCGTGAGAATGTTCAGCGAACAGACATACCATGTCCGTACGCGGTACCATGATTTCACGCGCGAGCCGCTCGTCGAACTGGAAAATACGATTCACATATCCGTATTCGCTTTTGTTGATTTTGCCGCTCTCATAGCTCTCCGATAGGATGATCCGAATCTCTTCCTCCGAATGGGCTTCATGCTCTTGGGCCGGCTTGAAGCCAAGCAGCCTGACGAGGCTGTTAGCCGAGCCGTTAAGCACCCAGATGAACGGATACATAACCTTATAGAAAATAATAATGATCGGCGCGGTTAGCTGGCTGATACGCTCTGACATAATGATAGCCACCGTCTTTGGCGCCAGTTCGCCAAGAACGACATGCAAGTAGGTAACGAGCACGAAGGCAATAAGGAATGACAGAACCGAGCTTACCTCATCCCCCAGCTCTAGTCGATGGAATATAGGATGCAATATTAGTTCAACCGTAGGCTCCCCTAGCCAACCGAGACCGAGAGCTGTAATCGTGATCCCTAGCTGACAAGCGGATAAGTAGCCATCCAGCTTCAAGGTAACCTGTTCAACCGCCCTAGCATTTTTCAACCCTTCCGCAACCATCTGACTGACGCGACTTGAACGCATTCGGATGATTGAGAATTCCGTTGCAACGAAAAAAGCGGTAAACACAAGCAGCAGCACAAATATGACAAGCTTTAAAACCATCGTCTTCTTCCTTTGCTAGGTAATGTGGCTAGTAACCGACCTCCACCGACGCATTCACGATGTAGATGAGATCGTTTTTGTCATCTTTGTCCGGCAGTATGACGCCGCTCGTCGTAACCATGCCGCCATCGATAATCTCGACGGTTACTTGGCCGTATGGCAGCGCGGCCTTTACCTGCTCCACGTCGAGCAGGTCGCGATCGCAAGGAATAGCAAGCTTCACATGAACCTTCATGTTATCAAGCGTGCCGCCTGGCAATACAGAGCGCAGACCGGGCATCGAATTATGGTGAATCGCATTTTGAACGGCGCGCACCGATGCTTTTGTAATATTTTGACCGTGCAGATCGCAACCCATGCCTATTTCTATGAAAAATAACTTGTCCACTTATACAGCCTCTCCTTTAATTGTCAAATAGATACATGCTAGCTTGCATAACTTTACCAAGGCACATCGTCGTCATTCACGTTAGTCGTACCGCCGCTGTTGTCGTTATAGCTATAGCCTGAACCGTCAAACTCATCTTTCGGCTGTTTGCTTCCGATGATTGGCAATACATCGGATAGATCGGGCGGCTGCAGCAGCTCGACCGGCGACATCCCTTTATCGAATTGGAACGCATCGCCTTCGATCACGACAACATAACGTCCGTTATGCTTCGCGATATGGAGCGATTCGCCGAAATCTGCGAGCAAGCCCTTTATCGTAATGCTGTCCAGCTTGAACGTGAACGGCAAGTCCGGCTTCTGCTCGACGAGCGCCGCCGATGCGACAGCCACCTGCTCCTGAGGCCACCATTCTTGAATGTCGCGTTTCTCGCTGGCTGCCCATACTTCCACCGCATTCTCCTCTTCGCGGCGCTCCGTGCTCTCATCATCCTGCCACTTGTCCGATATGTATTGCTGTACCATCTCAATAACCTGCTCGCCCATTACCTCAGGCAATGGCTTCTCGTAAGTAACGTATTTCAAGAAATCTTCGAAATACCGAGCATGCGACGATTGATGAATCTTCAGCTCCCAATGCTCGAGCATGCCTTCCTCCGGCATATGCGGATACTGAATCGACTTGATGCTGCGGGAGCTGATGGCCATCTCGACCTGCGAGATTAAGCTGCGCTCATCCGCAATTCGCGCAATCTTCGGCTCGAAGTCGCATTTAAGCAAAAATAAAAAAGGCTCGTCAAAATACGTGTTCAGCTTGGATAGAGCAATAATGAACGCTCCGCCGCGCACCGCGCTAGTATCCATATAAATACGAACAAGCTCGTCGGCGATGCCAAAGAATCGCTCCTTCGTATCTGCATCGCGCAGCCTTTGGAACAGATTGTAGTTCTGATTGCTGCCGAGCTCATAACCCGGTTCAACCGCGAAGCGGCCGATCTTCGTCGGCGCGTTCGCCGTATTCGGATTGCGCTCGACCTTGCGCTTCACGATCCTCGTGAACTCATCGTCTAGAAACTTCTTAATCTCACTGTCCTCATACGTATCCTCATCAAGCGTCTGATAATGCTTGAAGCGCTTGCCTGACGATGAAGCACTCTCTTCGCCGTCTGTATGAATAACGAAAAACGATAAATATTGCATATGAAAATCCACGGCTGCTACTCCCCCCTGTTTTTCTGATTAGGAATTGATGGCACGTATTTACAGGAACTATAGCCTGTTTGCTTTGCTCAATAAAGCGGCTGTTGATAGCGGAACTGCGGACTCCGCTCCGTGTCGTCATAGCTGCGATGCCAGATAGCTGTCGTTGCCGGAGACATCGGAGGTATTAACCACGACCATCTTCCAGTCACGGTTCTGCCGTTCTCCTGCTCCTGTTTCTCGAATCTGGCGAATTGCTCGGCGGCCGTATGATGATCGACAATACTGACGCCGTTTTTCTTAAACGAGTGCAGCACTGCGATATTTAACTCCATTAATGAACGGTCTTTCCATAAGGATAGGTTCGTTGAAGTATCTAGGCCGAACAGCCGCGCGACTTGCGGAAGCTGATTGTAGCGGTTATTGTCTGCCAGATTGCGTGCACCAATCTCCGTTCCCATATACCAACCATTGAAAGGAGCTGCCGAATAGCGGATGCCGCCGATCTCTAGCTCCATATCGGATACGAACGGAACCGCATACCACCGCAGTCCTAGCTGCTCGAATCCATCATGCTCCGGGTGCGTAAGCTTCACTTCAAGCGTCGTCTCCGCCGGCAACCCGTACCATCTCGGCTCATGGTCGCCTCGTTGGATAACAAGCGGCAATAGGTCAAACGACGTTCCTGTCCCGCGCCAGCCTAGCTTCTCGCAAGCTTCAGTCAAAGCAAGGGAAGCCGGATCGCCGACCATACCGTCCTCCAGCTGATAGCCTGCGTATCGGACAAGCTGATGATTCCATATCCGAATACAGCTGCCAGCATGCGTCTCCCTCGGCGCAAATATAGTAATCGCCGGTCTGATTCTCCCGCCGTTCGTGGCATATTTCATGTGGTTAAATATATGTGCGGCGATCGTATCTTCATCTTCAGCCTCTCTTGCATCGAACACTTCAAGCGCCTGCCAGAACAGTCTGCCGATGCAGCGATTGCTATTGCGCCATGCCATCTTCGCGCCATGCTTAAGCTCTTCCGATGTATGCGAATAAGTCCCTCTTGCTTCGATTTCTTCATCAATCTGCCGCAGTCTGCTCTCGGTTTCCTGGACTGACTTGCCAAGCTCCGAATAGCAGGCGCGGATAAAGGAGGCTGCCTCCTCCATTAATGCTCTCTGTGCTGTAATCATGTTGCACTTCCGCCGCCTTCCTTCAGCTTAACCAGTACTCTTCGTTTTCGGTATAACATCGTTGCCGCTTCTGCGACATCATTCAGCGTGCTGCGATTAATGAAAGCCCCGAACACAATTCCGGCAATCGGGATGAGCTGGAACAGCTTCTTCAAGCCGAAGTTGTCGCGGTATACGTTAACGACTTCACGCCAGCCTTGCAACTGCGACAGCATATGGCTTCCTTGCCCCTCGCTCTCCGTCCCGTATGCGATTAATTCATCTAATATGGCTTTTTTGCCGACAATGTCCGATGAGGCGAATTGCATGACCTTTACAGCGAAGATGCGCTCTTCCTTCAGCTTTGGGTTATATCCATAGCATATGGCAATCTCTTGTATGATCTTTAGCGATAGGCCAAGAATGGCTGGAATGTCAATTGCAAGCGTAAAGATGCCTCCGATTCCCGTTGTCGCGCCTTGAACGGTCGCCATGGCTGTACGGCTGCTCTTCAGCTCCGCAGCCGTCCTGTCCATAACGGCAAGCGGCAGCGATGCGCAGTCTTCCACGGTCAGCACGACGTCGCTGCCGGATAACGATGCGTCCATCTCGACAGCCTCCGCATTTCGCGCAAGCTTGCTTGTTATCGTTTTCTCCGAAACGAGGTATTTGCCCCCGTTCTGAATAAAGCCGCCGACTTCATCGACAGCCTGTCCGAGCTTCGCTTGAATAAATTTCGGCGTTAATTTGTCGAGCAGCATGAACGGCAATCGTCCAAGCTTCTCCCAGAACCATAGGTCCTTCTGATCGTTCTCCCATGCTTCTATTTCTCTCAAAGCTTCTAATAACCGCTCATTAGAATCCGATACGATTGGCATACGCGCTCTGCCTCCTTCTCTGGAGTGTTATACGAAACATTGCGGAAAGCGGATGCGCCGTTCACATTATTGTTCCATTTTGCGGCCGGTAAATGAGAGGAGCAGGAAAGAAAATAAGACGATGCTGATCGTCCATGCCCATGCCATCGCCGTATGGCCGGAATCGACCGCCACATAAATGGCTGTCGGCACGGTCTGCGTCTTGCCTGGTATGTTGCCGGCAATCATAAGCGTCGCTCCGAACTCGCCCAAGCATCTGGCAAAGCCAAGCACGAATGCCGTTAGCAGCGAATGCTTGGCTAGCGGCAGCGTAATGTAGCGCATAACCTGCCTCTCGCTGGCACCTGCGGAACGTGCCGATTCTAACAGACTTTTATCGATGGTCAGAAATCCGACCTTCATGGACTGGTAGACAAGCGGGAACGCAACAATAACCGCAGCGATAACCGCTGCGGTCCAAGAGAAAACGATAGGTTGATTGAAAAGCCATTCATAGCTTTTCCCGATCCAGCTTCTGCGGCCAAGCGCCACAAGCAATATAAACCCGACGACGGTTGGAGGCAATACGAGAGGAAGCATGAAAGCCGTCTCAACGACGCTCTTGCCCCTGAACGATCGCCGCGCCATGAAGTGCGCGACAATAATGCCGATGATAGCTACCAATAGACTAGCCGTCACCGAAACCTTCAGCGATAGCCAAAGCGGCGGCAGCAGCTCATTCCCATTCATAATTGCAAAGGCCTCCCGTGCGTATGTGAGATACCTTCCCATTATAAACGAATTAAGCGCCCTCGCCCAGCAAAGAAGTTCGTTGTCCCAGGTAGAGCAGCTTCAACATATGAAGCGCGCGCGTACAACCGACATAAAGGAGCTTCGAGTCGAGCGGTCCGTATGCAGCTTCCCCCGCATCAGCAACGAGCACGGCGTCGAACTCCAGTCCCTTCGATAAGTAGACGGGAACGACTGTCAGGCCGCCTCCATAAGATGGTTGCTTGCTTTGGACAAGGGAGGCTTCAATTCCTTTGTCGATCAAGAAGCTATGGATTTGTTCGCATTCATGCGCGGTTCTTCCGATGACCGATATCGTCTCGTAAATGCCCTTCGCCTTCCATTCGCTCACTGTTTGTTCAATCGAAGCAAGCCATTCGCTCTCCTCTGTCCCGATCGTCTCGACCGGGTCGCCGCTCCTGAATACAGGCACGGCTGGCTTAACCCCGCCCGACATTTCGCCTAAGATCAGGTTGGCGAATTCGATAATCTCCATCGTTGAGCGATAGCTCCGGTTAAGCTCGTGGAATCCGGATTGCTCCTCAGGGAACAGTTCCATAAGCTGAGACCAGTGCTGGATTCCCGTGTAAGCATGAATACCCTGCTGCAAATCGCCGAGTACCGTCATCGACGGCGTTCGTTGGCATAGCTTAAGCGCTTCAAGCTGGAACGGCGAATAATCTTGCGCCTCGTCAATGACGATATGATCGAAGGACGGTTTATCCAGTCCATATAACTGCAGATGGATATAGACGAGCGGCGCGAGGTCTTCGGCAGCGGCGATTCCTTGCTTAAGCCGAGCCGCTGTCTCTGCGGCGATAGCTTTCGGCACGGCTGGATCGGCTTGCTTGCCTTGGAACAACGAGGCATAAAGCTGAACCGCAGTAAACGACGGTATCTTTTTCACAAAGGCATTAAATTTCGTTAGCGCCTTTGCTCTTACTTTCTTATCGACAACGCCGCGCTGCTTCAGCTCGGATTCAAACCAACGCCGAATTCGGCTGGCTAGCCGGTCGCGTTTCTTCATAACCGTCTCTTCGCCATAATCGGTGTCGTACCACTCGCGCATTAGCGCAGGCGACAGCTCGAGTCGATCAATCGGGCTGAACGGAACGATAGGTACGATATTTTGCTCGAACGCTGCAATTCGCTTATCAACCATTTCCTTGAAGGCCAAGCTGCCCTTCCATCTTCCGGAAGCAGATTCAATCTCAGATGCCGTTCTGCGTTGTTCGAACCAAAATTCCATCGTCTCAGATGGATCGCTTTGCCTTACGGTGTGCTCCAGCAGCTCAATCGCCCAGTCCGAGAACGTCGTCTGCTGGATGTCTCCTACGCCGAGCTCCGGCAGAACGCCGGAAATATAGTCGAGGAACATTCGGTTTGGCGCGAAAATAATCATTCTCTCCGCCCGCATCCGATCCGCGTATTGATAGAGCAGAAATGCGAGACGATGGAGCGCAACGGTCGTTTTACCGCTGCCCGCTACCCCCTGAATGAATAATGCTTTCGCGCGATCGGCGCGAATAATACGGTCCTGCTCGCCTTGAATGGTAGAAACGATGTCACGAAGCTTGTTATCCTTGTTCTCGCCCAAGCGATATAAAAGAAATTCGTCAGTGACCGCTTCCTCTTCTTGGCCTCGCACATAGCTGTCGACCAATCTTACAAGCTCGCCCTGACGAATCATGAAGTTGCGCTTTAAATGAATATAACCCGACACTTCGCCATCGGGCGATTCGAACGTTCCCGGCGCATCTCCGCCCGTGAATGAATAGAATAAGCTGGCTGCCGGCGCTCTCCAGTCGATAACGAGCAGCTCGTTGCTGCTCTGCTTGGCGACGCCTGCCTTGCCTATGTAGAGCGGCATCTGCTTACCATTCGGCAGCTCCTCGAAGTCGATGCGGCCAAAGTACGGCTCGCGGTGCGCGATCTCCAGCCTCTGTCTTCTCTCTTCGCGCTGCAGGTCGAGCATTTGCTCGGTAAAGTCGTCTCCCGTATATCGCGGACCGATTGCTCCCAGCTGATCTTCAATATCCCGAATTGAAGCAGAGAGCCGATCCTTTTCCTCTTGATAGGCACTTTGAACGGTCATTAGTCAGTTACCTCCTAAAAGTAGTCATTAAAAAAACGAGTGTCAAATATACCATAGGAAGCTTTCTCGATGCAATGCCCATTTCGCTTGGATTAACCGACATACCGATAAAGTGCGACTACAAGGGCCACTTGCAGTACGAATATAGCCGGAATTCCGAATACAAAACTATTGTGCTTCGTCTTATGCCGCCAGGTACGCATGCCAATCCAAGTTCCGATGCTGCCCCCAATGGCACTCAGCGTGAACAGTCGTTTCTCCGGTACGCGTCGACGCTGCTTGACTGCCAGCTTCTTGTCTCTCCCCATTAAAGCGAAGGTATACAAATTGATAATTAGCAAATAAGACAATACGATGATGTATCCCATATCCATAGTTTACCTCCTCTTTTCAACTAACAATTCTTATTCCTCAAGTGCCGCGCGGCTTAGCACGGTTCGTCGGTGCTGCGCTGTATGGATCATCCGGCCAAAAATGCTTCGGATACCGCCCCTTCAGATCCTTCTTCACCTCAAAATAAGCCGATTCCCAGAAGCTTCGCAAATCCTGCGTCACCTGAACGGGGCGCTGCGAAGGGGACAGCAAATGCAGCGTGAGCGGCAGCTTGCCTCTCGCCAGCCTCGGCGTATCCTGGAGGCCGAACATTTCCTGCAGTCTGACTGCTAGCACAGGCGCTGAGGGGTCACTGTAATCGATCGGAATACGGGAGCCGCTTGGCACTGTATAATGGGTCGGCACCTGCTCGTCCAGCTCCTGCTGCTGCGCCCATGACAACATGCCGCCAAGCAACTGAGCCATATTCAGCCGCTGGAGATCGTTACGGCTCTTCATGCCGTAGAGATGCGGCTTCAGCCATTCCTCGAGCGTGCTTAGCAGCGCCTCGTCGGTTGCCTCAGGCCAATCCTTCCCGCCAAGCGCCATCAGCTTTATTCTAGCTTGGAGCGCAAGCGCCGGCTTAGTCATAGGAAGCAAACCCATACCCTCCATACGGATTCCAGCGATCAGCGCATCGGCAACCTTCTCTTCATCGGGACCGGATATCGGCACCTCTCCGAGCACGATTGCGCCAAGCCTCCTTCTTCTGCGGGAACGAACGGCTAGCGCCCCTCGATCCCACTCAATCACTTCTTCAACCGTAATGTATGGAGTCATAAACGTTTCAATATCAGTCATAGACAAATCTGCGGCAAGCCTTATTCTGCTCTCCGTACCCGTGTCATCCAGTTCGCAAGCAGCCAACATCTCGCTTCGAGACAACGGTTGTACGTCGGGAAGCACAGCCCCTCTTCCATTAGCCAGCAAATATCGGCCATCGCTTCGCCGCTGAGCGATTCGGTCCGGATAGGCCGCAGCGAGAAGAACGCCAAGACTTGGCCGTACGGCTAGAGAGGTCGATTGCGATGACGAAGGATTTGAACCCTTTAAAGTCGCGCCATTTCCTGTTCCATACTCGGCAACCGAGCGTTTCCATTGCTCAGCTTGCTGAGCCATTCGTCGTACAGCGGCGGCATCCGCAGAAGCGCTCTTTCCGTTCAAAGCATCAAGACGAAACTTCATATCCACGCTTCGCTCATTTGGAAGCAAGTCTCGCTCGCTAAGCAGTGCTGCCAGCTCGCAGCCTTCGCTTGCACAGCCCCATTCCGCAGCGCGCATTACCATTGCGCCAAGGCGGGGATGCATGCCGAAGCGTGCCAGTTTAAGCCCCTCCGGCGTAGGTTTGCCGTTCGCGTCAAGCGCGCGCAGCTTCTTCAGCAGTTCAATCGCTTGCTCGAACGCTGACTTCGGCGGCGGCGTAAGCCAATCCAGCTCGGCGGGGTCTTGGATACCCCATACCGCAAGCTCAAGCGCTAACGGCGCAAGATCAGCATCCATAATTTCCGGCATGCTCTGTGCAGGCAGGTATGGATGCTCCTGCTCCGTCCACAGCCTGTAGCAATGGCCCGGAGCAAGACGGCCGGCACGGCCGCGGCGCTGATCGGCCGAAGCTTGCGAGACCGCGACCGTCTCCAGCCGAGTCATGCCAGTCCGCGGCGAGAACCGCGGCACGCGCATAAGTCCGCTGTCGACAACAATCGTCACCCCTTGAACCGTCAAGCTTGACTCGGCGATTGATGTCGCAAGTACGATCTTGCGTTCGCTAGGTAAGCATGGCGCGACTGCCGCATCCTGCAACGATAGCGGCATCGTGCCGTAGAGCTCCGCTATGCGCACGCCGGAAGGCAATCCTGCCGCAACAAGCCAGCTCGCCGTACGCCGAATCTCGAGCGCGCCAGGCAAGAAAACGAGCACATCGCCATCATGGGCACGAAGCGCGCTTACGATCGTGCTGCCGACGGTCTGTTCAATCCGCGCCTCCCGCGAGGGACGTGCAGCCGCATAATGAGTATCGACAGGGAATACTCTTCCCTCCGAGCGAATAATAGGCGCAGCGCCTAACAGTGCGGCAATAGGCTCCGCATCGAGTGTTGCGGACATAACAAGAAGCCGCAGCTCCTCACGAAGCAGCGACTGAGATTGCAAGCTAAGCGCCAGACCTAGATCGCCATGCAGATGGCGCTCATGAAATTCATCGAACAGGATCGCGCCTACTTGCTCAAGCGCGGCATCCTCCTGCAGCATTCGAGTCAATACGCCTTCCGTAACAACCTCAATTCGTGTCTTGGCGCTGACCTTCGTTTCAAGCCGTACGCGATAGCCGACCGTCTCCCCCGCTTGTTCGCCAAGCGAGCGAGCCATATATTGCGCGGCTGAGCGAGCCGCAAGTCTTCTTGGCTCAAGCATAACGATACGCTTGCCGTTCAGCCAAGGCTCATGCAGCATAGCGAGCGGCACTCTTGTCGTCTTGCCAGCCCCCGGCTCGGCGATCAGCACCGCATTAGCGCCGTTCCGGAGCGCTTCCAGCAGTTCGGGCAATACAGCATCAATAGGCAATGGCTGTTGCTGTTGCTGTTGATTCATGGTGATTCTCCTTAAGTGTTTGCGTAGCAAACACACCTCGTAAGATTAGGCTTAGTGTTTGCGTAGCAAACACACCTCGTAAGATTAGGCTTAGTGTTTGCGTAGCAAA